>NZ_WSPG01000007.1:0-145615 GCF_022819185.1 Morganella sp. HSTU-ASny43 | reverse complement strand
ATCATATATCAATTATTTTTTGTTAAAAATAAAATGGTGGTTATGTAAAAAAATATAGATCCGTTCAGTGATGATCGCTATTCTTAATGTGAAACAAGTTCATCAGCTTAATCAATTAAATTTGTATAAAAAGCTAATTATTTCGTGCCTATTAAATTGACTATGACATAAGCATGAACTGTTTTTGTCACACAGCAATATTGCGTCCGCTGTTAATAAACACCGCAGCGCTGCGCTTCTTTTTTCGGGTGATTGAAAGACATGATGGCGTGTATATGCGTCCGTACCGTATTCACATAAGGAGAAATTTGTGGAGTTAACATTGGGATCAGACTTAGCGAGGTTAGTGCGGATTTGGCGATCACTGATTGACCACCGGCTCAAACCACTGAAACTCACACAGACACACTGGATTACACTCTACAATATCAGCCTGCTGCCGCCGGATCAGTCTCAGATTCAGCTGGCAAAAGCGATTGGTATTGAACAGCCGTCGCTGGTCCGCACGCTGGATCAGCTGGAAGAAAAGCGGTTAATCACACGACATATCTGTATTAATGACCGCAGAGCGAAACGGATTAAACTGACGGAGGAATCAGAACCTTTTATTCGTGAGGTGGACGCGGTAATTGAAAAAACACGGCGTGAAATTCTGGGCGGGATCACGCAGGATGAATTATATACGCTGGCGGAGATTGTCAGAAAACTGGACAATAATATCGTACAGTTGCACAACCGTAACTGACGGCAGGTAATAAAAAAGGCGAAACAGTTGTTTCGCCTTTTGCCGGTAAACCGTGAAAATTAACGCGGAGATACGGTATAGGTTGAACCGGATTTCGCGATACGGACACGCTGACCGACGGAGAACGGGGTTTTACCTTGTTTCTGTACAACAACAATGATTTCGCCGTTATCCTGTTTCAGTTCCAGCTCAACACCGGAAGTGTTGTTCATTGCTGCCTGAACGTTCTGGCCTGCAACACCACCAGCAATTGCACCTGCTGCGGTAGCCAGGGTCTGACCGGTGCCGCCGCCGACAGTGCTGCCTAAAATACCACCCAGAATTGCACCACCGGCCGCACCGAGGATATTTTCGTCACTGCCGCCCTGGATAGTTACCGGACGGGCGCTCATCACTGTACCATAGGTAACGGTCTGAACACGTTTCGCCTGGTCTGCACTATAAGTGTCACCACTCAGTGTGTCCATATTCACACAACCGGAAAGGGCCACGACGGCAAATACACCGACGAGAAAACGCTTATACATACTTAACTCCTGATTATTGTATTCACAGATTCAGATGTGTTCATTATCTGTAGTGTAATATCTTATCTATTATCGCAGAATAATTTAGCATTAAAAACGTTTTATTTTCATCTTCATTAGGAACAGCTTAAAGCGAAACGTTCCGGCGGCAAGGTAAATCCTCTTATTTCACAAATGTGAAGCGTGCATCAGAATGAGGATTAAGTGGGGTCACGGTACGAAAAGGGGTGAATCTGCGGAGCGCCCTGATTATAGTAGTCACACGGAATATGAATACTATATTTTTATCAGACGGTTATTGATTAAAAGGAACAGGTTATGCGTTCGGGACGTTATATCGGCGTGATGTCAGGAACCAGCCTTGACGGGGTGGATGTTGTTCTGGCTGCGATTAATGATTCAGTGGTGGCGCAGCAGGCGGCGTATTCGCATCCGTTTCCGCACGCGCTGAAAAAGCGCATACTGGCGGTATGTCAGGGACAGCAGACGACGCTGTCAGAAATCGGCCGTCTGGATTATGAACTGGGCACACTGTTTGCTGACGCTGTCGGCGGGCTGCTGGCACAAACCCGGCTGAATCCGCAGGATATTGCCGGCATCGGCTGTCACGGACAGACCGTCTGGCATGAGCCGGACAGCGAAACACCTTTTACCATGCAGCTCGGGGATAACAACAGGGTTGCCGCGCTGACCAATATCATGACTGTCGGGGATTTCCGCCGCCGTGATATGGCTTACGGCGGGCAGGGCGCGCCGCTGGTACCTGCCTTTCATCAGGCGGTGCTCGGTGTGGCGGATGAAAAACGGATTATCCTGAATATCGGCGGGATCGCTAATATCACCACACTGATTCCGGGGGCGGAGGTCAGAGGGTATGACACCGGACCGGGCAATATGCTGATGGACAGCTGGACATGGCGGCACCGTGCCGAGCCGTATGATAAAGACGGTGAATGGGCGAAAAGCGGGCACGTTAATCAGGACTTACTGGCACAGATGCTGAGTGATCCCTATTTCCGCCGTCCGGCACCGAAAAGTACCGGGCGTGAATATTTCAATATGCAGTGGCTGACCACACAACTGGATAATTTCCCCGGCCTGAAACCGGAGGATGTGCAGGCAACCCTGCTGGCGCTGACCACTGTCAGTATCAGTGAGCAGGTTACGCTGTGCGGCGGCTGTGAGCGCCTGCTGGTATGCGGCGGTGGTGCGCGCAATCCGCAGATTATGGCGCAGTTATCCGCACAGTTGCCGGGCACTGAAGTGAGCCCGACTGATAAATACGGCCTGAGCGGCGATGATATGGAAGCTCTGGCATTTGCCTGGCTGGCGGCGCGGACACTGGCCGGTGAACCCGGTAATCTGCCGTCTGTCACCGGCGCAGACCGGGAAACCGTATTGGGTGCGGTATATCCTGTTATCCGCCGGCTGCCGTAACAAAAGACAACACAGTTTCAGTTATTAAAAAGATAAGATAAGAGGATAAAAGGCATGTCAGATGAGTTTACTGACGTTGCGGATCTGCGACGTGAATACACCAAAGGGGGGTTGCGCCGCCGTGATCTCAGCGACGACCCGCTGGAAATGTTCGAACGCTGGCTTAAACAGGCGTGTGAGGCAAAACTGACCGACCCGACTGCGATGTGTGTGGCGACCGTGGATGAAACCGGCCAGCCGTATCAGCGTATTGTGCTGCTCAAGCACTTTGATAAAGACGGGCTGATTTTCTACACCAATATGGGCAGCCGCAAGGCGCAGCATCTGGCAAAAAATCCGAAAATCAGTGTGCATTTCCCGTGGTACAGCCTGGACAGACAAGTCTGTTTCCTCGGCGAGGTGGAGCGCTTATCCACACTGGAAGTAGTAAAATATTTCCACAGCCGGCCGAAAGACAGCCAGATTGCCGCATGGGCATCTCAGCAATCCTCACGGATTTCCGCACGCGGTATTCTGGAAGGCAAATTTCTTGAGCTGAAACAGAAATTTAAGCAGGGTGATGTTCCGCTGCCGAGCTTCTGGGGCGGTTTCCGGATTAAATTCAGTTCTGTTGAGTTCTGGCAGGGCGGTGAACACCGTCTGCATGACCGCTTCCTGTACACCCGTACCGCAGACGGCTGGGATATTGACCGCCTCGCGCCGTAACCGGCTGTTGTCAGAATTTCTTCAGTAAAATCATTTTAATTGCTGGCACTTCACGGAGTGCCGCTTTATGCTATAGCCTTCATATTTCCAATCCACTATTTTTGCATAGACAAAACAGAACTGACGGAGTCATTGATGTCTGGTACGAACCTGATAAAACAACTGCAAGAGCGGGGCCTCATTGCCCAGGTTACGGATGAAAAAGCGTTAGCAGAGAGACTGGCGCAGGGCCCGATCTCCCTCTATTGCGGTTTCGATCCGACCGCTGACAGCTTGCATTTGGGCCACCTGGTTCCGTTGCTGTGCTTAAAGCGTTTCCAGTTAGCCGGGCACCGTCCGGTGGCACTGGTCGGTGGGGCCACGGGGCTGATTGGCGACCCGAGCTTTAAAGCAACGGAGCGCAAACTGAATACACAGGATACGGTTCACGGCTGGGTGGATAAAATCCGTCAGCAGGTTTCCCCGTTCCTCGATTTTGACTGCGGCGCGAACAGTGCTATCGCGGCAAACAACTATGACTGGTTCGGCTCGATGGATGTGCTGACCTTCCTGCGTGATATCGGTAAACACTTCTCTGTGAACCAGATGATCAACAAGGAAGCGGTTAAGCAGCGCCTGAACCGCGATGATGTCGGTATTTCATTCACCGAATTCTCTTACAACCTGTTGCAGGGTTATGACTTCGCCCGTCTGAATAAAGATCACGGCGTTGAGCTGCAAATCGGCGGTTCTGACCAGTGGGGTAACATTACCTCCGGTATCGATTTAACCCGTCGTCTGAACCAGCAGCAGGCCTGGGGTCTGACCGTTCCGCTGATCACCAAATCTGATGGTACCAAATTCGGTAAAACTGAAGGCGGCGCGGTATGGCTGGATCCGAAGAAAACCAGTCCGTACAAATTCTACCAGTTCTGGATCAACACTGCGGATGCGGACGTCTATCGTTTCCTTAAATTCTTCACCTTTATGAGCCTCGAAGATATCGATGCACTGGAAGCGGAAGACAAAGCCAGCGGCAAAGCACCGCGTGCCCAGTACGTTCTGGCAGAGCAGGTGACAAAACTGGTTCACGGCGAAGCTGGGCTGACGGCTGCCCGTCGTATCACTGACAGCCTGTTCAACGGCGATGTATCAAGCCTGACTGAAGATGACTTCGCGCAGCTGGCGCAGGATGGTATGCCGCATATCGAACTGGACAGCGATGCGGATTTACAGCAGGCGCTGGTGGTTGCGGAACTGGTTCCGTCACGCGGTCAGGCCCGTACCATGATCGGCTCCAATGCGGTGTCTCTCAACGGCGAAAAACAGTCTGATGCGGAATACCGCTTCACTGACAGCGACAAGCTGTTCGGACGTTACACTCTGCTGCGCCGGGGCAAAAAACATTACTGTCTGATCTGCTGGAAATAATAGTTTACGGTAATCAAGGGCAACGAAGGTTGCCCTTTTTGATCTGTCAGCAGGATCTTTTCTGTTTCACAGAATATGATATGCACAGTAATAATAAAAAATCAGGTTGTATCAATGAAAAATATTCTCTCTATCCAGTCCCATGTTGTGTATGGTCACGCCGGTAACAGTGCGGCTGAATTCCCGATGCGCCGCATGGGCGTTAATGTCTGGCCGCTGAATACCGTCCAGTTTTCTAATCACACACAGTATGCACAAGGCTGGACCGGCTGCGTGATGAGCGCAGAGCACATCACGGAGATTGTGGACGGCATTGATAAAATCGATCAGCTGACCCGCTGTGATGCGGTGCTCAGCGGCTACCTCGGCTCGGCAGAGCAGGGCAAGCGTATCCTGGATGTGGTGAAAAAAGTCAAAACCCGCAATCCGCAGGCATGGTATTTCTGTGACCCGGTCATGGGACACCCGGAAAAAGGCTGTATCGTGGCGCCGGGAGTGGCGGATTTCCTGTGTCAGGAAGCACTGGCAGTCAGCGATATGATCGCCCCGAACCTGCTGGAACTGGAAACCCTGAGCGGACAAACCATTCATAATGTGGATGAAGCCGTTGCCGCTGCCCGTGAACTGTGCAAAAAAGGGCCGCGTCTGGTACTGGTCAAACACCTGTCCCGCGCTGGTTACCGTGCTGACCGCTTCGAAATGATTCTGGTCACTGCTGAGCACGCCTGGCATGTCAGCCGTCCGCTGGTGGACTTCGGTGAACGTCAGCCGGTGGGTGTGGGCGATTTAACCAGTGGTCTGATGCTGGTGAATCTGCTGAAAGGCGAAGAACTGCCGAAAGCACTGGAACATGTAGCTGCTGCTGTGTATGAAGTAATGCTGAAAACCAAAACCATGAATGAGTACGAACTGCAACTGGTTGCGGCTCAGGATGAAATGGTGCTTCCGACACACAAATTCTGCGCTGAACAGATCGACTGAACCGGTCTGAACATCGCATCAGCATAAAGAAAACGCCGGACAGATAATCCGGCGTTTTTTTGTTTCTGCGTATCAGAAAGATTAAATCAGACCTTCCGCTTCCATCGCATCCTGCACATGCGGACGATGGGCAATTTTCGCCAGATACGCCTGTAAATGCGGATACGGCTCAAGTGAAATCTTCAGATGCGGAGCCCAGCCGCAGACAGTAAACAGATAAGCATCCGCTACGGTAAAACTGTTGCCGGTAATATACGGGCTTTTCGCCAGCACGCCGTCCACATAGGCAAACTTATTCATCAGATTGCGCAGTGCAATTGGCCGGTAATCTTCCGGGGTTTCCGGAGAGAACAGCGGGCCGTAGCTTTTATGCACTTCGCTGGCAATATAGTTAAGCCATTCAATCTGATGATAACGTTCCATCGTTCCCGCCGGGGCAATAAGCTTGCGATCCGGTTTCTGATCAGCAAGATACTGCACAATCGCCACACCTTCGGTCAGTAGCTGGCTGTCACAGATACTCAGTGCGGGGACTTGTCCTTTCGGATTAATTTTCAGGTAATCATCACCGTTTTCGGTTTTTTTTGCTTTCAGATCGACACGGACCAGGGAAAAATCCAGGCCGGTTTCACGCAAAATAATATGGGGTGACAGTGCACAACTTCCCGGGGTATAGAACAATTGCATGGTATGCTCCTCAGTTAAAACAAAAGAACGGACATGGCAGTAGTGATGAAGTATAGACCGGTATTCGCGGGCGGGATGTATTCAGAATGCGAATTATTTGTCGGTTAACGCCATCTTTCCATATAATCGCCACAGATTCAATTTATGGGAAGACTTTGTAATTCATTGTTACAAAACACTAAAAGGTAGAGCACACATGAAAAAAATCCGTATCGGGATCGCCGGGCTGGGCGGGATAGCACAAAAAGCGTATTTGCCGGTTCTGACCAGAACGGATAACTGGGTGCTGTCCGGCGGGTTCTCGCCGAACCAGGAAAAGGCACGTCAGGTCTGTGATGTGTACCGCTTTCCTCTGTTTCCGTCACTCAGTGCGCTGGCGGAACAATGTGATGCCGTGTTTGTTCACAGCAGTACAGAGAGCCATTTTCAGGTGGTCAGCGAATTACTGAATGCGGGGTGCCATGTGTATGTTGATAAACCTCTGGCAGCATCGTATGAACAATCAGAAGCCCTCGTCAGTCTGGCGGAGAAAAAACAGCGGGCACTGATGGTCGGGTTCAACCGGCGCTTTTCACCGTTTTATCTGCAGCTCAGAGAACAGATTGCCGGAAAAGCGGCATCGATCCGTATGGACAAACACCGCAGCAACAGTGTCGGGCCGCATGATGTGGCTTTCACGGTGACCGATGATTATCTGCATATCGCGGATACCCTGCTCTGGCTGGGACGGGATGGGAATGTGGTGCTGAAAAGTGGTCATATGCAGGTGAATGAGGCCAATCAGTTGCTGTATGCGGAACACCATTTACAGACAGATAACGGCACCTGGCTGACAGCCTCTATGCACCGCTGTGCGGCGAGTCAGCGGGAGCAGGTCAGTGTGACCGGACGTGACGGCTGTTATCAGGTGACGGATATGAATCACTGGCGCAGTGAAACTGCCGCCGGGATACAGGAACAGCACCCGAAAGCGTGGGATCCGGTACTGGTTCAGCGCGGATTTGACGGTGCGGTGCGGCATTTTATCGAATCTGTTGCCAATCAGACACAACCGCTGGTCAGCGGCGAAGAGGCGCTTTATGCGCAGCGGCTGACGGAGAAATTGCTGACAGGCCGGTAATTAAAAGAAGTGCTCTCTGAAAGTGCGGGGAACAGCTGACAGCAGGCAAAACGAAAAGACGCTGTAAACACCTCCCTGTGCGCTCAGGCGCGTCATCCATGACGCGCATGCTTTTCGTCCGCTTGCCTGCTGTCAGCTGATTGACCTGTCCGGCGGTGATATTAATGGAAAGCCGGACAGAAGCAGGATTACTTCAGTTCCAGCTCATTCATTGCCGCGATACTGAAACCGCCGTCAACATGCAGGATTTCACCGGTAATACCGCCGGCCAGATCAGAGCAGAGGAACGCTGCCGCGTTACCCACATCTTCTGTGGTGACTGTACGGCGCAGCGGGGTGACTGCTTCACAGTGCGACAGCATTTTGCGGAAATCTTTAATACCGGATGCTGCCAGTGTACGGATAGGACCGGCAGAAACCGCATTAACACGGATGGTTTCTTTCCCCATCGCGTTCGCCATATAACGGACGTTCGCTTCGAGAGAGGCTTTAGCAAGACCCATGGTATTGTAGTTCGGGATAGCGCGCTCCGCGCCCAGGTAAGAGAGGGTCAGCAGGGCGGAATTCGGGTTCAGCATACTGCGGCAGGCTTTTGCCATCGCCACAAAACTGTACGCGCTGATGTCGTGAGCAATACGGAAGCCTTCACGGTTTACCGCATCCACATAGTCGCCGTCCAGTTGGTCAGCCGGGGCAAAGCCGATAGAGTGAACAAAACCGTCAAATTTCGGCCAGACTTTGGCTAATTCCGTGAACAGATTTTCAATACTTTCATCTTCTGCCACATCGCAAGGCAGAACGATGTAGGAACCCAGAGACTGAGCGAACTCTTCAACACGGGGTTTCAGCTTGTCATTCTGGTAGGTGAATGCAAGTTCCGCCCCCTGGTCACGCATTGCTTTGGCAATACCGTAAGCAATCGATAATTTGCTTGCAACCCCTGTGATCAGGATGCGTTTACCGGTCATAAAACCCATAGCAGTTTCCTTGTGTTTTCTCTGTCACCTTCTGCGCCGCAACCCGGCAGGTGACACGTTTAGTAAAAATCCGGCTGATGTTAACAGGTTACCGGAAATTGAGATGTAACCGGCCTGAATTATCAGAATACCGGCAGTTAATCCACATCCTGGCGCCAGGCTTCGGCGGACAGTGCTTCACCAAAGTGGCTGGTGATAAGGCGGCGTGTGACATCGTGCAGCGGGGATGCCAGTACCTCGGCAGTGTTACCGCGCTCGACAACTTCACCGTTGTGCATCACCAGTATCTGGTCACTGACATGTTTTGCCATGCCCAGATGCTGTGTGACATAAATATAGGCAATTTTTTGCGTTTCCTGGAGTTCAAGGATCAGATTTATGATCTGTGAACGTAATGACATATCCAGAGAGGCGAGCGCTTCATCCGCCACAATCACTTCCGGCTGCAGAATCAGGGCGCGGGCGAGGGCCACACGCTGTTTCTGTCCGGAAGCCAGCATGTGAGGATAGTAATCCGCGTGATCCGGCAGCAGACCCACCTGACGCAGTGTTGCGTTAATCCGCAGACGTCGCCCGGCAGCATCGAGATCTGTATTGAGCATCAGCGGCAGCTCAAGGATTTGCCCCGTGCGCTGGCGCGGATTAAGCGAGGTGGCCGAATCCTGGAATATCATGCGGATGCGCTGGCTGCGGTAGCTGTAATCACCAAACGTCAGTTTGTGTTTGTCGATCAGGATTTCCCCGCCACTCGGTTCGATCATCCCGGATAACATCCGCGCGAGGGTGGATTTGCCGGAGCCGTTTGCGCCGGTAATGGCAAGTGTTTGGCCGGGTTGCAGTGTAAAACTGACCGGTTTGACCGCCTCAAGCTGATGACGGCGGAAAAAACCATCCCGGTAACGGAAGGTTTTGCTCAGGTTTTTGACTTCCAGCAGCGGACCGGGCATCACACATCCTCCATATTCAGCGGGAAGTGGCAGGCAAAACTGCGGTTTTTGACTGTCCGCAGACGCGGCGCGTCAATACACACTTTCTGAGCATACGGACAGCGCGGCCCCAGGCGGCAGCCGACCGGCAGATGCTCCAGTGACGGAATCGCGCCCGGCAGGGTATTCAGGCGGCATTTGTGTGCCAGTGCCTTTTCAAAATCAGGGATAGCCCGCATCAGTGCCTGAGTATACGGGTGATGGGGTTTGAGCAGAAGGTCATCCGGCTCGGCACTCTCCACGGTCTGGCCGCAGTAGAGCACATTAATGCGATCCACCAGCTGGCTCATTAACTGCAAATCGTGGCTGATCAGCAGGATGGTCATATTGTTGTTCTGGTTCAGCCGGGTCAGCAGGCGGAAAATCTGCGCCTGAGTATCGGGCTCCATGGCGTTGGTCGGCTCATCGGCGATCAGCAGGCGCGGCTGATTGGCCAGCGCAATTGCAATCATCACCTTCTGGCATTCCCCTTCGGTCAGTTCGTAGGGGTAGCTGCTCATCACATCTTTGTGATCCTTAATACCGACACGGTGCAGCAGCTCAATCGCCCGGCGCTTACGCCAGTTAAAGCGTTGCCACCAGCGGCCTTTGTATGTCCAGCCGGGGATGGACTGAATCAGCTGTTTACCGATATTTTCTGACGGATCCAGACAGGATTGCGGCTCCTGGAAAATCATCGACACATTGTGGCCGATCACCCGGCGGCGCTGGCGGGGTGTGAGTTTCAGCAGATCGATATCATTAAACCGGAAGCGGTCTGCCGTTACGCGCAGATTATCTTTGGTGATACCGGCAATCGCTTTGGCGATCAGACTTTTACCGGAACCGGATTCCCCGGCCAGGCCGCGGAACTCCCCTTCGGTCAGGGATAATGTCACGCGGTCAACGGCTTTGACCGGCCCTGCGGCAGTCATAAATTCAATGGTTAAATTGCGGATATCCAGTAACGGCATTATTCAACCCCCGCATTAATAGCACGCTGTAACCCGGTACCGAGCAGATTCACCAGCAGAACACTGATAAGGATGGCGGTTCCCGGCAGAAGTACGGTCCAGGGCGCCACATAAATCAGTTCCAGAGAATCCCCGAGCATCGCTCCCCATTCCGGGGACGGCAGTTGTGCCCCCAGCTCGAGAAAACCGAGCGCGGCAATATCAAGGATAGCAATGGACAGAGCGCGCGTCAGTTCGGTGACGGTCACGGCACTGATATTCGGCAGCACAGTATGGATCAGAATATTGAGGTTGGACGCGCCGTCGAGCCGGGCGGCAATAACATATTCCTTATCAAGCTCATCATGTACTGCGATATAAATCATCCGCACAATACGCGGCAGCAGTGCCAGTGCCACGGCAATCATGGCGTGGCTGAGACTGGCGCCAAAAAAAGCCACCACAATAATTGCCAGCAGCAGAGAGGGCAGCGCCAGCAGGGTATCAAACATATGGTTAAAAATGGCTGAGCGCAGACCGGTGGTCATCCCTGCCAGACAGCCGATGATAATCCCGGCGACGGCGGCAATGACGGTAACCAGCAGTGCACCGCCGAAGGTGGATTGTGTACCGAGGATCAGACGGCTGAAAATATCACGGCCGAGATCATCCGTACCGAGGAAGAAGGCGACATTCCCGTAATGAGACCAGGAAGGCGGCAGCAACTGATGACCGGCAAATTGCTGGTCGAGCGCATAAGGGGCTATCCAGGTGCCGCCGATCGCCAGCGCAATCAGAAACAGCACGCCGTAAAAACCGATCATAGCCGGAATATCTGCAGTGAAATGCTGCCAGATAACCCGCCCCGGTGACGGCATCCGGTCTTCACGGTAGAAATTATCTGAAGGCATACCATTCCTTATGTTTCAGCGGGCTGCTGACGGCACCCAGAATATCCGACAGCATATTGATAATCATCACCATAGTGCCGACCAGCATGACACCGGCGGAAATCGCGGCAAAGTCCTGCTGGCGGATTGCGGTGATCAGCCAGCGGCCGATTCCCGGCCAGTTAAAGACCACTTCTGTGACCATCGCCAGCGTCAGCATGGTGGAAAACTGTAACCCGAGTTTCGGGATCACCGGCGGCAGCGCATTGTGCAGCACATGACGGCGGATAATGGTCAGCCGGGATAAACCACGGATAGCGGCGGCTTTAATATAGTTCTGGCTGATAATCTCTTCGGTACTGGTGCGCATCAGGCGGATAACTTCCGTCATCGGCGCAATGGACAGCGTGATCACCGGCAGCACCATGTGAGACAGCACATTGAGGATCATCGCCTGACGGTATGGTGAATCCGACAGCCAGGCATCAATCACCGCAAATCCGGTAACCGGTGTTAAATCATACAGCAGGTCAATGCGTCCGGAGACCGGCAGCCAGTCCAGCCGCAGAGAGAAGAACAGGGTAAGCAGCAGTGCCAGCCCGAATACGGGAATCGAAAACCCGACCAGCGCAAAGGTGCTGATGGCGATATCCGCCATTTTATTACGCCAGACCCCGGCAATAATCCCGGCGGGAATACCGACCACCAGCGCCAGCAGAAACGCCAGGCCGCACAGCTCCAGGGTGGCGGGCAGTGCTGCCCACAATTGCTGGCTGACCGGCTCACCGTTAATCACGGAACTGCCGAAGTCCCATGAAAACAGACTCTTATAGTAGAACAGTACCGCATCCGTCAGAGAAGCGCCGCTCAGCGGTGCATTTGCCGGGAAGTAACTCAGGCTGAAACTGAGCACCGACAGAAAACAGAGCGTGATCAGCACCAGCAGCAGACGGCGCAGAATAAAAATAATCATGGTTCAGCCTCCGGCTCCGGGTCATCCCCGGTATCACGGTAGACACCGGCAAAAGAGGTATTACCGAATGCGCTCAGTACCAGCCCTTTAATATCATAGCGGAATGCCTGTAACCGCAGTGAGTAGGCCAGCGGCAGTACCGGCAGATCCTGTGCCAGAATCTGCTGTGCTTTGTGATAATACTCAATCCGGCTGCTCAGTTGCTGCTCAAGCAGCGCCTGGTGGATCACATCATCAAATTCCGGGGAACACCAGTGGCTCAGATTGGTTTGCGAACCGATAGCCGCACAGCTGAGCAGCGGACGGAAAAAACTGTCCGGGTCATTACTGTCGGTTGACCAGCCTGCAAGGGTAATATCGTGGCTGCGATCCATCAGGCTGTTTTCCTGAAAACGCCCCTCAACCGGGCGGATATTCATTTTTATCCCGACACGGGCCAGATCCGCCTGAATCAGCTCAGCCATTTTCAGCGGGCTGGGGTTGTAAGACTGCGAGGCGGTCGGTACCCAGAGATTCAGCGTCATACCGCTCAGTCCCAGCTCATTGAGCATTGCTTTGGCTTTTTCGGGATTATATTCCGTCACCCTGGTCTGGTTATCATACGCCCAGGAGACGCGCGGCAGAATAGACGCAGCAGTTTCCGCCGTGCCGTAATAGATGGATTTCATCAGGCGCTCATTATTAATTGCGAAAGCAATCGCACGGCGCGCCTGCGGATTATTAAACGGCGGTTTGCTGGTATTAAACGCCAGATACGCGATATTCATTCCCGGGCGCAGCATCAGGCTCAGGCGCGGGTCATCGCGCAGCACCTGTAGCTGGCTGGCGGCGGGATAGGCCAGCACATCACACTCACCGGTGATCAGTTTTGACATCCGTCCGGTGCCGCCCGCCCCGAGATCAACCACCACTTCCTGCATGCGGGGTTTGCCTTTGCGGTAATTATCATGGCGCTGCAGACGGACAAACTGGCCGCTCTGGTAATCATCCAGATAATACGGCCCGGTGCCGACCGGTTTCCAGTCGAGCTGTTCCTGACGGCGGGCTTTCAGCAGGTTATCGGCATACTCTTTGGACAGAACCGGCGCGTAATGGGTTGCCAGATGCCACAGGAAGGAGGCATCCGGCGTATTCAGTTTAAATTCAACGGTATAATTATTGATTTTGCGGATGGATTTAACATTGGACGCAAACTGCAGACTGTCAAAATAAGGATAGCGGCCGCCGTTGATATAGTGATACGGGTTCTGTTTATCCACCACGCGGGAAAAGCTGAACACCACATCATCCGCATTCATTTTGCGGGTCGGTTTAAACCAGTCAGTAGTCTGAAAATCGGTATCACGGCGCAGATAAAAACGGTAGGTCGCGCCGTTATCCAGCACTGTCCAGCGGGCAGCCAGTTCCGGGATCAGGCGATAGGTGTAAGGGTCAACATCCAGCAGGCGATCGTAAATCTGTGCCGCCAGCGGCTCGACAATCAGCCCGCTGCTGGCCAGCTGCGGGTTAAATGTACTGATGTTGCCGTTCACACAATAGACAAAACCGGTATCGCGGACCGGCGGCAGCGGAGCGGCCTGAGCCGTGACCGGTTTTACCGGCTGGTCTGTCTGCGGGGCGGGTGCGGCGGCAAAGCCTGAAACAGGCAGGAGAACCGCACAGGCCCGGATAATCCAATGGCGCATAAATCAGTTACCGTTAAAAATGAACAGGGCATTGTATCGCAATTTGTGCGACTAACCAAAAACGGAAGCATTTAATCCGGTTGCGGGCTGCCGGCATGTTTTTTCAGTAATCCGCGAAACTGATGATAGGTCAGATTCAGCAATTGTGCTGCTTCCCGCTGATTAAACTGCGCGCGCTGTAATGCGGCATCCAGCGCGTCCTTCTCCTGTGTATGCTGCCACTGCTTCAGGGAGAACGGCAGCGGCGGCAGAGCCTGTGCGGCGGCGTCCGCTGAAGGAGCCGGCGCGGTGACAAACGGGTTGATCACCAATTCTGCCAGCGGTTCGGTGGTATCTCCCTGACGGTACAAAGATCGCTCAATCACATTTTTCAGCTCACGGATATTGCCCGGCCAGTGATAGTTCTGCATCTGTTGCAGGGCGTGCGGGGAAAAACCGGCAAAAAACGGCGTGCCCATCTCCTGACACATCTGCACGGCAAAATGACCGGCGAGTTCGGTCAGGTCGCGCGGGCGCTCGCGCAGCGGCGGGATATTGACGACATCAAAGGCCAGCCGGTCGAGTAAATCGGGGCGGAATTTTCCCTCTGCCGCCAGCGCCGGTAAATCCGCATTGGTGGCGCAGACAATCCGTACATCCGCTTTCAGGGTCTGCTGTCCGCCGACACGCTCAAATTCCCCGTATTCAATCACCCGCAACAGTTTTTCCTGCACGGTCAGCGGCGCGGTACCCAGTTCATCAAGAAACAGTGTGCCGCCGTCCGCCCGCTCAAAGCGGCCCTGATGGCGGCGCTGAGCCCCCGTAAAAGCCCCGGATTCATGCCCGAACAGCTCGGAATCGAGCAAATTATCGTTAAGTGCCGCACAATTCAGTGCAATAAATGGCTCATCCCAGCGCGGAGAGAGATAATGAAGACGGTGAGCAAATAATTCTTTACCGGTCCCCCGTTCTCCGCAAATCAGTACCGGCCGGGCAATTTTTGCCAGCCGCGACACTTTTTCCAGTGCATCGAGAAAGGTATTATCAATACCGATCAGGGTTTCCGTATTATTTTTCATGATTAATTTAACCACTAAATGGCGAATATTACCACTTTACAAAAAGTCATGACAAAAGGGAAATAAATAAACCTGAGAAAAAACAAACGGGTAAAAAAAATCACCGAGTTGGCACGCATCTTGTAATAGCAAACGTGTCATAAGACATAACTGCTGATAAAAGGACATCAATCATGGGAATCTTTTCACGTTTTGCCGATATCATTAACGCCAACGTTGCATCACTGCTGGATAAAGCGGAAGATCCGCAGAAAATGATCCGCCTGATGATTCAGGAAATGGAAGATATGCTGGTGGAAATCCGCTCCACCTCTGCCCGCACCCTCGCGGAACGCAAAAATCTGTCACGTCAGATTGAAAGCGGTGAGCGTCAGGTGAGTGACTGGCAGGAAAAAGCGGAACTGGCGATTGTCAAAGGAAAAGAAGATCTGGCCCGCGCCGCACTGCTGGAAAAACAGCGCGTGGAAGGCCATGTCGATACACTGCGTCATGAGCTGATTATTCTGGACGAAACTATCGCCCGGCTGAAAAATGAAATTAACGAACTGGAACAGAAACTGACTGAAACCCGTGCCCGCCAGCAATCCATGGTGGTGCGTCACGAAGCGGCAAAATCATCCCGTGCGGTGCGCCGTCAGCTCGACAGCGGCCGGATGGATGAGGCAATGGCCCGTTTCGAGCAGTTTGAGGCGCGGATTGACCATATGGAAGGTGAAGCCGCAAGCTATGGTCTGGGGAAAGAAAAATCACTGGAACAGCAGTTTGCCGAGCTGAAAGCGGAAGATGAGATCAGCGCGCAAATCGCGGCCATCAAAGCACGTCTTGAAAAAGAAGAAAAGGGCGAATAAGGTCGGTAACAGGCTTTCCTGAATTAATACCATTAAGGACAAAAATATGGCATTTGTATTTTTAGGTATACCACTGACAATTTTCGTGTTGTTCGTGCTGCCGATCTGGTTATGGCTGCACTATAACAGTCAGCGGGGAAGCCGGGCCGGTGAATTTGAAACCCGCCGTCTTGCGGCGCTGGCGGAAAATGCTCAGCAGATGGAAGCGCGGATCAAAACCCTGGAATCGATTCTGGATGCGGAAAATCCGGGCTGGAGGCAATCATAATGGAATTTCAGTCACGCAAACTGTACCGCTATCCGGATGAAGGTATGTTCCGGGGCGTATGTGCCGGTATTGCCAACTATTTTGATGTACCGGCCTGGATGATCCGCATTATCGCGGTGGTGGCAACATTTACCGGCTTTTTCTGGCTGACTATCACCCTCTATATTCTGATGGGAATGATCCTGCCGGTGGTGCCGCGTGATTACCCCGGCCGCGACGGAGGAGTGAATGCGGCCATGCTGCTTGAACAGACAGAACGCAGCCAGGCGCGTACCGAAAAACGGATCCGCGACATTGAGCGCTATGTGACCTCAGAACAGTATGCGCTCAACCGCCGCTTCCGTGACCTGTAATCTGTCAGACGGAGAACAGTATGAAGTGGCCGGATAAACACACCCTGCTGCGTGCCGGAAAAACCGGGGCGCAGCTGTTAACCACCGCAGCACTGGCGGCAGCACCCGGAGGTATTGCCGCGGTGATTCTGAAATCGGTTACCCGTCCTGCTCTGCGCGGGGCGGCAATACTGGTACTGGAGCCTGTTATCCGTGCCGGTATGAAAAAAGTGATTGGCCGTTTTACACCGGAGAATTATGAAACGACTGCAAAATGAGCTGAGTGCCCTCGTCAACCGGGGGCTGGATCGTCATCTTCGTCTTGCCGTTACCGGACTGAGCCGCAGCGGCAAGACCGCGTTTATTACCTCGTTTGTTAATCAGCTGATGAATGTACAGAGCGGTGCGCGTCTGCCGCTGTTTTCGGCTGCCCGTGACGGCCGCATTCTCGGCGTGAAACGCATCCCGCAGCGGGATCTGGGCGTCCCACGCTTTGCCTATGATGAAGGACTTGCCTCACTGTACGGCACACCGCCGGACTGGCCGGTACCGACACGCGGTGTCAGCGAAATCCGCCTGAAACTGCGTTACCGCACTCAGGACAGTCTGCTGCGCCACTTTAAGGAAACCTCCACGCTCTACCTGGAAATCGTCGATTATCCGGGGGAGTGGCTGCTGGATCTGCCGATGCTGGAACAGGATTACCTCACCTGGTCGCAGCAGATGAAAACCCTGCTCAAAGGTGAGCGGGGAGAATGGGCAGAGCCGTGGCTGGCGCTCTGCCGTCAGCTTGACCCGGATGCCCCGGCGGATGAACAGCAGCTGGCAGCGATTGCACAGGCCTATACTGATTATCTTCACCGCTGCAAAGCGGCAGGTTTTCACTTTATCCAGCCCGGTCGTTTTGTGCTGCCGGGGGATATGGCCGGCGCACCCGGATTACAGTTTTTTCCGTTTATTACCGACCTGATGCCGGATCCGTCCCGGCTGGCCAAAGCGGCAAAAAGCAGTGTTCTCGGCATGCTGCGCGATCGCTATCAGTACTATTGTGACCATGTGGTCAAAGGTTTCTATAAGCATTATTTCCAGCATTTCGACCGCCAGATTGTGCTGGTGGATTGCCTGACCCCGCTCAACAGCGGGCCGCAGGCATTTACGGATATGCGTCTGGCGCTGACCCAGCTGATGCAGAGCTTCCATTACGGCAAACGCACATTATTGCGCCGCCTGTTTTCCCCCTGTATCGACAAACTGCTGTTCGCCGCCAGCAAAGCGGATCATGTCACTGCCGACCAGCACGCCAATCTCGTGGCACTGCTTCAGCAACTGACGCAGTCAGCCTGGCAGCAGGCCGCTTTTGAGGGGATTAAAATGGACTGCACCGGGCTGGCGTCGGTACAGGCCACGGAATACGGCATGGTGATGCACAACGGGGAAAAAATGCCCGCGCTGAAAGGCACCCGGCTGGCAGATAATACCCCGCTGACTTTCTATCCCGGCGAAGTACCGAAACGGCTGCCGGATGCAGACTTCTGGCAGCAGCAGGGGTTTCAGTTTGAGTCCTTCAGGCCATTACCGATGCGGATGGATACGCCGCTGCCGCATATCAGGATGGACAGTGCGATGGAATTTTTACTGGGAGATAAACTGTCATGAGCGAGCCTATCAAATCCCGTATTGATTTTGAGGAAGCACCGCTGTCGCCGCCGGTACAGGACACCATAAAACCGGCGCAACAATTTGCGGACGATGACAGCATACAGTTTGAACGCACGGAATTCACGGCAGAGCAGGATACAGACGGGGAAGCGGAAGCGCTGCTGATTCAGGCACTGAAACCCCGGCGCAGCCTGTGGCGTAAGCTGGTCTTTGTGGCCGGCGGATTGCTGGGGATCAGCGCCGTCGCACAACTGATTCAGTGGGTGAATGATGCGTGGACAGGTAATGACTGGACCGCCCTTGGCGGGATTGCCGCCACTTTTCTGGTGCTGATTGCCGCCGCCGGCTCTGTTATCACGGAATGGCGGCGCATGTACCGCCTGCGCCAGCGGGCTACAGAGCGCGAGGCCGCAGAGGAATTACTGCAAAGCCACCGTATCGGTGACGGACGTGCATTTTGTGAAAAACTGGCGAAACAGGCCAATATCCCGTCACACCATCCTGCGTTACAGCAATGGCAGAGCCTGTTACAGAGCAGCCATAATGACCGCGAAGTGGTGACCCTGTACAGTCAGCTTGTCCAGCCGGTGACGGATGAACAGGCGCGCCGGGTGATCAGCCGTTTCGCGGCGGAATCTGCGCTGATGATTGCCGTCAGCCCGCTGGCACTGGTGGATATGGCCTTTATTGCCTGGCGTAATATCCGTCTGATTAACCAGGTGGCGGCTATCTACGGTATTGAGCTGGGATATTACAGCCGCCTGCGACTGTTTAAACTGGTTCTGCTCAATATTGCCTTCGCAGGGGCATCCGAGCTTATCCGCGAAGTGGGGATGGACTGGCTCTCTCAGGACATCACCGCACGGTTATCCGCCCGTGCCGCACAAGGCATGGGAGCCGGACTGCTGACCGCCCGTCTGGGGATCAAAGCGATGGAACTGTGCCGTCCGCTGCCGTGGACTGCAACAGATAAACCTAAACTTATGGATTTCCGTAAGCAGTTGTTACAGCAGCTTAAACAGGCAGTGCCAAAAGGGAAGAGCGCGGAAAAGTCCGCCCTGTAACCGATAATCCGGCCGGATGCGCATTTTGTGATGTCATCCGGCTTTTTTATGCAGAAACGGGTGTCCGGTCACTGTTTTTTTCACAGCGATCCCGTTATGCTCCCTGCGGGTCGCTGTCTCACCTCTCCGGCGCGGTTTGCCGTCCGCGCTGAATAAAACTTCGTTAACCGACTGACATATCTGTACTTTCATAGCCTTTTCACACGGAACTGTGGATAAACACCGCAGGAACGCATTTATTGTGTCAACAAATCGTGACAGTTTTCATTTTATACCGTAAAATCAGTTTCAATTAACGGGAAAATAATAACTTAAGTGTAAATAGGATCGTAACGATGCGATTGGAAGTAATTTGCCAGGACCGAATCGGACTGACGCGGGAGTTATTGGATCTGCTGGTATTACAAAATATCGACCTCAAAGGCATCGAAATTGCCCGTAACGGCCGGATATACCTCAATTTTATGCAGATCGATTTTTCTGTGTTCCAGTCTCTGATGGCTGAGATCCGCCGGATTCAGGGCGTGGTGGATGTCAGAACTGTTCACTTTATGCCGTCTGAGCGCGAACAGCGCGCCATGTGGGCATTACTCGAATCCCTGGAAGACCCGATTTTATCTCTCGACCTGCGCGGGAATATTGAACTGGCCAACAGCGCGGCACTCTCCCTGTTTGCCACCACCGAAGAGCGCATCCGTCAGCGCAATATCACTTACTATTTCAGCCAGTTCAACTTCACCCGCTGGATTGAGGATGAAGAACCTGCGCCATACAAGGAAACCATCAATCTCAAAGGCCGCTCTTACACCCTGAGTGTGACGCCGATTAATTTTGATGAGAAAGATGACGCCTCCGCCACTATCGGCGCGGTTGTGCTGCTGCGCACCGTCAGTGAGAGCAGCAACGGGCAGAAACGCCGCATGCAGGTGATGCATTCCGGCAGTTTTGATGATTTAGTGGCGAAAAGCGCCAAAATGCGCCATGTGGTCGAACAGGCACAGCGTATGGCAAAAATGGATTCCCCGCTGCTGCTGGTCGGTGAAACCGGGACCGGGAAAGATGTGTTTGCCAAAGCCTGTCATCTCTACAGTGTGCGCGGCAATCAGCCGTTCCTCGGGCTGAACTGTGCCTCGATGCCGGATGATGTGGTGGAAACCGAACTGTTCGGTTACGCTGCCGGTGCTTACGCCAACAGTACTGAGCCGAAAAAAGGCTTCTTTGAGCAGGCTAACGGCGGCACCGTTCTGCTGGATGAAATCGCGGAAATGTCCCCGCAGATGCAGATCAAGCTGCTGCGCTTCCTGAATGACGGTACATTCCGCCGTGTCGGGGAAGAGCATGAGGTGAAAGTGGATGTGCGGGTTATCTGTGCGACCCAGAAAAATCTGCTGGAGCTGGTGAAAGAGGGCAAATTCCGTGAGGATCTCTATTACCGCCTCAATGTGCTGACGCTGACCATTCCGCCGCTGCGCGAGCATCAGGAAGATATCCTGCCGCTGACCCGCGATTTCGTGAAACGCTTTTCCGAAGAGCAGGGTTGTGAAGAACCGCGCCTGGCGCCGGAGCTGGGGCAGTTCCTTTGTGCTTATCACTGGCCGGGCAACGTCCGTCAGCTGCGTAATGTGATTTATCAGGCGCTCTCTTCGCTGGAAGGCTCGCTGCTGCGTCCGCAGGACATCGTTCTGCCGGAACTGGAAGCGGAAATCGGCTTCAGTGAGGATATCCTCAGCGGCTCGCTGGATGATATCACCAAACGGTTTGAGTGCTCTGTGCTGACACGGCTGTACCGCCACTATCCGAGCACCCGTAAGCTGGCGAAACGCCTGAATGTCTCACATACCGCGATCGCCAATAAACTGCGCGAATACGGGCTGAGTCAGCGGCGCAGCGCGGCAAAAGATGATGAGGGAGAGGAAGAATAATTTTTTCCCCGGTAAAAAAAATCCCGCGACCGTCACCGGCCGCGGGGTTTTTTTACAGATACGGGTAACTTATTTCAGTGCATTCAGCGCGCTGTCATAATCCGGCTCTTCGGTGATTTCACCGACCAGCTGGCTGTAAATCACAGTATCGTTCTCATCCAGTACGATCACCGCACGGGCGCACAGACCGGCCAGCGGGCCGCTGCCGATACCGACACCGTAATTTTCACGGAATTCCGGATCACGCAGGGTGGAGAGCATCACCACATTCTCAATACCTTCCGCGCCGCAGAAACGGGACTGCGCGAACGGCAGATCAGCGGAAATACATAACACCACGGTATTGGACAGTTTTGCGGCAGTTTCATTGAATTTACGCACTGAGGTGGCGCAGACACCGGTGTCCACACTCGGGAAAATATTCAGAATCTTACGCTTCCCGGCGAATTTGGTGAGCTGGACATCTGACAAATCATTAGCGACTAATTTAAATGGTACGGCTTTTTCACCGGCACGCAGCAGTGCGCCGTAAACCAGAACATCGTTACCCTGAAGTTTTACAGTTTGTGTCATTTTTATCATCCTCTGAACGGGCTCATAATTGTTGGTATAAATAATACCTGGCAGGTGTTTTCTCACCGGATATCGTTAATAAAAATGTAATATCCGGTTGTTGTGTTTCGGTAATCATCAGATAATCTATCGGTTTACCATTTTTAATACAAGGCGCCCGTTATGTTCAGGCCAGCAAAATTTTCCCGTTCCGCACTTCTTGCCGGGACGTTTTTCACGTTTTCTTCACTGTTTTGTGCAACGGCGGCGGAGATCCCCGCAGGAACACAGCTGGCAAAAGAACAATCTGTTTATCGTCATCTGAAGGATGAACCCGCGTCTCTGGACCCGATTAAAGCGGTCGGTCTGACCGAAGCTCAGATCCTGCGTGATTTATTTGAAGGGCTGACCAGTCAGGGTGCGGACGGCAAACCGGTGCCCGGTGTCGCTCTCTCCTGGGAGACCCGCAACAATCAGGTATGGACATTCCGCCTGCGTGACGATGCCCGCTGGTCTGACGGCTCACCGGTGACCGCACAGGACTTTGTCTACAGCTGGCAGCGGCTGGTTAACCCGAAAAATCTCTCTACCTTCGCCTGGTTTGCACCGCTGGCCGGCATTAAAAATGCGCAGGCGATTATCGACGGCAAAATGCTGCCGGAAACCCTCGGCGTTGAAGCTGTTGACAACCGGACTCTGCGGGTCACGTTAGACCGTCCTGTGCCGTACTTCCCGAATCTGGCGGCCAATTTCAGCCTTTTCCCTGTGAATCGCGCGGTTGTTGAGAAATACGGCGACAGTTGGATCCGCACCGGGCATCTGGTCGGCAACGGGGCATTTGTCCTGCATGATAGGGTGGTGAATGAGAAAATTGTTCTGACGCCGAACCCGCATTACTGGGATCACAAACACACGGTGCTGACATCGGTTACCTTTGTGCCGATTAACCATGAATCCCAGGCCACCAAACGCTATCTGTCCAATGATCTCGACATTACGGAATCATTCCCGAAAAATCAGTATCAGAAACTGAAACAGGCGATTCCGGATCAGATTTATATCCCGGATCAGCTTGGCACCTATTATTACGCCTTTAACACGCAGCGGGCACCGACAAACGACCCGCGTGTGCGGCAGGCACTTTCCATGACCATTGACCGTAAGGTGATCGCAGAGAAAGTGCTGGGCACGGGCGAAAAACCGGCCTGGCATTTCACGCCGGATGTCACTGCCGGGTTTACACCGGAGCCGGGCCTGTACCAGAAATTTACTCAGGATGAGCTCGACAGCCAGGCAAAAACGCTGCTGGCCGCCGCCGGTTACGGGCCGCACAATCCGCTGAAATTATCTCTGCTGTATAACAGCTCGGAAAACCATCAGAAAATTGCCATTGCCGTCGGTTCGATGTGGAAGAAAAAACTGGGCGCGGAAGTGAAGCTGGTCAATCAGGAATGGAAAACCTATATCGACAGCCGCAATACCGGCAATTTTGATGTGATCCGCGCCTCCTGGGTCGGCGATTACAACGAGCCGTCAACCTTCCTGTCTCTGCTGACCAGCACACACAGCGGCAATATCGCGCAGTATCATAATGAAAAATATGATGCTCTGCTGAAAACTGCTGCGCTGGAAACGGATGATAACGCCCGTAATACCGACTATAACGACGCCGAAAAACTGCTGGCGGAAGACATGCCGATAGCACCAATCTACCAGTACACCAACGGACGTCTGATTAAACCGTGGCTGAAGGGATATCCGGTCAATAATCCGGAAGATGTGGCATACAGCCATAATCTCTATATTATTAAACACTAACCCTGCCTCCGGTTCCCTGCTGCGGACGGCTGCAGGAACCGGCTGAACACACTCAGCAGCTGTTTTCACGGACAATGGGGAGAGACGCATGAGCGCTTTGTACGGATCCGCTTTTCAGGGAACAGATCCCATCTGCCGGGTGCAGTTTGACGGAGAGGGCGGTTGTACGCCGGTGGATGTCAACGCCGTTGCCGGGATAAAAGAACCGGTGTGGCTGCACCTGGACTATTTATCCGCGGATAACCAGCGCTGGCTGCGTGAAACGGAACTGTTGCCGCCGCAGGCGCGTGACGGGCTGACAAACAATGTTATCCGCCCCAGGACACTCCGTATTGGTGAGGGTGCATTAATTACCCTGCAAACCATCAACAATAATGACGGCGACCGGCCTGACCAACTGGTGGCATTCCGTATCTGGATCTGCGGCAGTTATATTATCTCCACCCGCCACCGTAAAGTGCATTCCATTCAGACCATTCAGGATGATTTACAAAACGGTGAAGGTGCAAAAAATACCGGAGAATGGCTGGCGGAAGCGGCGTTCTGCATCACCGACGAAGTGGCAGATTTTATTGAGGACTTACACGATACCCTGATTGATATGGAAGATGCGATACTCGATCAGCATATTCCGGCCCGCGGGGAGCTGGCACTGCTGCGCAAGCAGCTGATTGTCCTGCGCCGCTACATGGCACCGCAGCGCGATGTGTTTTCCCGGCTGGCCTCCGAGCGTTACACCTGGCTCTCAGAGCAGGACAGACATCAGCTGACGGATGTCAGTGACCGCCTGGGGCGGATTATTGACGATATTGACTCCTGTATCGCGCGGACATCGGTTATCTCGGATGAAATCACCAATATGATGGCGGATGCGATGAACCGGCGTACTTACACCATGTCACTGCTGGCGATGGTTTTTCTGCCGACAACCTTTCTGACCGGATTGTTCGGGGTCAACCTCGGCGGGATCCCGGGGGGCGATTTCCCGTTTGCTTTCAGTTTGTTCTGTGTGGGACTGGCGGGTGTTATCGGATTTGTTGCCTGGTGGTTACGTAAGAGTAACTGGTTGTAAAAACGTGTATTTTTATATGATTTTACGTACCAGACTTGAGCTATATCAAGAAATACCACGCCCGGTTAGGGCACTATTACTCCCGCAGGTGAATACAACGTTGAGCGATGAACGTTGTGCTCCATA
Organism: Morganella sp. HSTU-ASny43; assembly: GCF_022819185.1. Lineage (NCBI taxonomy): Bacteria > Pseudomonadati > Pseudomonadota > Gammaproteobacteria > Enterobacterales > Morganellaceae > Morganella > Morganella sp. HSTU-ASny43. The sequence continues at coordinate 120,841 of NZ_WSPG01000007.1, read as the reverse complement.
ATTGTAGTTTTTCTCATATTGAGTTCTTATACAGAATATTGACCATTATCATGCCGGTGTATTTTATACATCGGTTTTTTTTTTGCCTGAAACAAACCCGCCAATATTCAGGCCGTACCCTCCGTGGCACGGCACTATAACAGCGTGATTATTTCACTTCCGTCACATCCAGACGTAATTCTGTGAAATCCGGGCTATCGCCGTCATCATCCTCATCTTCCCATACCGGCTGAACAGGCAGAGTTTCGCGGTCAAATGCGAGATCACCACCGTCGACGACTTCACTGCCGTGATGGATAGATTTGAAATCGAATAATTCAGTGTCACATAAATGTGATGATACGACATTCTGTGTGGCACGGAACATGGTTTCAATCCGGCCCGGATAGCGTTTATCCCAGTCGCGCAGCAGATCTTTGATAACCTGACGCTGCAGGTTCGGCTGAGAGCCGCACAGGTTACACGGAATGATCGGGAACCCTTTGGCTTCGGCGAAACGCTCAATATCTTTCTCACGGCAATAGGCCAGCGGGCGGATCACCACATGTTTACCGTCGTCACTCATCAGCTTCGGCGGCATGCCTTTGAGTTTGCCGCCGTAAAACATATTCAGGAACAGGGTCTGCAGAATATCGTCGCGGTGGTGGCCAAGGGCGATTTTGGTTGCACCCAGCTCAGTCGCGGTGCGGTACAAAATGCCCCGGCGCAGACGGGAGCAGAGGGAACAGGTGGTTTTCCCTTCCGGGATTTTTTCTTTCACAATCCCGTAGGTATTTTCTTCGACGATTTTATATTCAACGCCCAGTTTTTCCAGATATTCCGGCAAAATATGCTCAGGGAAACCCGGTTGCTTCTGATCGAGATTCACCGCCACCAGGGAAAAACGGATGGGGGCGCTCTGCTGCAGGCTCTGCAGAATGGAAAGCAGAGTGTAACTGTCTTTGCCGCCGGACAGGCAAACCATGATGCGGTCGCCGTCCTCAATCATATTAAAATCTGCGATTGCTTTGCCGGTATGGCTGCGCAGGCGCTTTTGCAATTTATTGATGTTGTACTGTTCTTTCGGTGTATTCATGTCTTACTGTTCTTAACGGGTTTGGCTGGTGCCTGTGTCAGGCCGGCCGCACGGCAACGGAAATCTGAAATAAGGACGCAATGATAGCAGAAGGACGGGGGATTCGGATACGTATGGATTAAAAAGGATGACAGCCCGGAACGGAATGATCCGGGATGACGGGGGCGGGCTGCTGGTACTCTCTGGTATGGTTATTTTTTACTGCGGATTTTACCCCTTCCTCTGCTCTTCATATCAATAGTGATCGTGTCATAGTCTGTTTCCTGACTCTTTTTCTCTTTATAGTTAAGTGAACTCAGTTTGCTGTTTTTTTCGATACAATCAGTAAAAAAACTTTTTACATCAACATTAAACAAAAAAGCGATTTGCAGTAATGTACTGGCTCTTATATTGGTAATGCCCTGTTCATAGCGGGATATTTGCTGCTGACTTAAACCCAGTAATTCGGCAAGTGCCATACCTGATAATCCCAGCGATTTTCTTTTCCGTGAAATTTGCTGACCGATAAAGAGGCTGATTTCTCTCTCATTCATATGCTATGCCCTTAAATTAAAAGCTGTGTGTAATCTTAAATATAGTAATTATGTTAATTGTGTTTATATTGTTCAAATGTTCCCAGATAACTGCCGTCAGTATAAGAATTAAGATGATTCGACATATGGGATAATAGTTTTTTTGAATCAGGATCTCTGTTTAAGATAAATAACACTCTGTGTATAAATTTTTCCGGCGATATATTAAAAATACGCAGTATTAATATCAGTGTATCCAGCGGAATAGCACTGTCACCATTCTCGTAACGGGATATCTGCTGCTGCGATAGCTGTATTATTGAACCTAATTCATGGCCGGTGATACCTTTTGATTTTCGTAATATTCTAATTTCCTGGCCTATAACTGCATGAAGCTCCTTTTTAAAGACCTGGTGTTGACAACTAAGTGCGTGGCAATTATCGGGCTGCATAAAGATACCATCAGGACGTCATTAAACTTAATGTATATTTTAAATACTATTATAGGAAATATCTGCAAGGCAAAAACAGTATATTGTGCATAATATGCAAGCCTTATAATGGTTGTCAATAAATAAAATCCGCAATAAAAATGTACAAAAGAATAAAAAGTAAAATTAAAAACTGGAAATATGCAGATATTACAACGCATATAAAAAAGGAATAAATTGGCTTGATTTTTTATGCATTCATTTGATTTTAAAGAAGAAAACAAAACCAATTTCTGGTGATGTGACAAATAACACTTCTGTGTTGTAGTTATACGCATTTTGCGGGTTTTACTGAAGAGAGGGCAATATGATGATATTCTTTTTGTAATTATAATAATGGAATATGTCAACATTTACGACAATAGTATGCCTTTGTGCAGATAATTATATAACAATAAGTAAAACTAAAAGATTTACAGAGTGTATGACCCTGTGTTTCCGCTCGTCACAAAAAGATGTGTAATTGTAAAAATCAGATATCCGCCGGGGGATTGAAAAGATAACGGCAAAAGCATCAATATCTTTAGTTTTAATATCTTAATGTTTTGTTTTTCTTTACTTTTATGAGTCATGATTAACTCAAAAATATCTTTTATTTCATTGTGTTGATAATGATATTCTCTTTTTGTTCTTTTCCGTTCATACCGGAGTATTGTTTATTAAAAATGATAATTCGTTATGAGGAGGAAAAATTAAACGCTTGTTTGTATCTGAATGGAAACAATTATAACAATAATGCAACCGTCCGGGATGGAAGTAATAAAAACCTGCGATATTATTCGTTATTACCTTCTTTTAATCATTCAATGCATCAGTAAGGTCACCGGAATATATGTTATGGCTGACAACAGATCCCTGTGACAGCCATGAGAACGGATAAAATTTAAGCGTGATTTTGCATAACCGTATTGAATGTTTTTACAACCAGCAGATTACCGTTTTTCAGTGCAGCGTAGTTTTCCTTTATTTCGGATGCAGCGTATTCACGGATTGCCGTATTCAGATATTCAATCAGCTCAATTTTGCAATCCTTGTTTGTCTTATCCAGTGCTGAGAACGGTGTGCTGAGATCTCTGTTTTCTTCAATCAGTCGCTGAAGGAGTGATTTATCTGTTGCCCGCTCAAAATACTGGCCGACAGTAATAACCCGCTCAAGGCCGGTCAGCTTCATAACCATCAGGGTTAATCTGGAGCATACAGAATAAACAGTCTTATTGCTGACAGACATACTTACCTCATCTGCGAAAATCATATGATTTATGCTGGTGTGAAGGTTTACAGCATTTCCCTTTTTTAAAAGGTAGAATAATCTGAATGTTGTGTAAAATGGTTAAATTGTACCAATACAGATTACGTATTGGTGCGTAATATCCGTTTATTCACGTAGCCATATTATTAAAAGGAATAACAGAGTGACTAAAAAAATACCGGGCCTGTTTATTGTACTGATTCTGTCCGGATGTGTTTCAGAGGGTACACAACCGGAAAAATATGAAAAGAATAACGATGACCCTTATAAAAACAGCACCGTAAATACTATCCGTGAAAATCAGGAGATTTACAGGGAGCAACTGAGAATAAAACAACACACCGGCGGAGAGGGATAATGACAGTTATTGAGAATAATCATGAGTATACCGGCAGCCGGTTTGAAAAAGCCGATCTCAGTGATCAGACAATCCGTGGTGTGGTGTTTGAGGACTGCACCTTTATCCGCTGTGATTTCAGCTCGGCGGTTGCGCAGCAGTGCCGTTTCACTGACTGTGTGTTTGAGCAGTGCAATATGAGTCTGCTGGCCGTTCCGGAAACCCGGTTTTCCGGCACTGAATTTACCGGAACGAAAATGATTGGTATTGACTGGACAAAAGCATACTGGCCGAAGTTTGATTTTTATTCTCAGCTGGTGTTCAAAGAGTGCATTTTGGACAGTAATAACTTTTTTGACCTCAGATTGCATGAATCGCACTTTGAGTCCTGCCGGATCCATAATGCCGATTTCAGACAGGCGGAGCTGAATAAATCCGTTATGCATGACTGCGATTTAACCGACACACTGTTTATGCACACTAATCTGGAAGGGGCGGATCTTTCCGGCTCTCACTCTTTTTATATCGATATCCGTGAAAATAAAACTGCCAAAGCCACATTTTCCGCATACGAAGCCCTGAATCTGCTGCGGGTGCTTGATATCCGCCTGGCTGATTAAATCGTGCGGCTCCGGGTATATATACCGGATATCTGCTGAATAAAGCGTATAATTACGCAGTAACATCTTCATCAAATCTGATTTTGATGAATAAAGCGACAGTAAGGCTTCTGGTCACTTGCCGGTCTTTGGTATGATCAGTAATAAGTAACTCAATGTATACGGGCGGGGCAATGAGAAAATTTATTCTGTCAGGGATTATGGCCGCATTATTATCCGGCTGCGCAGGTATAGGAAGTAAAACACCGGAAGCACCCTGGGGCTTTACATGGGGGCAGACGCCCGCAGAATTAAAAGCCCTGAATCTGGACGATTTTGACTGCACAAAAACCCGTGATGGCGGGCAATTATGCAGCTCACTGGCATCACCGGAGGTTGAAAAGCAATTCTTTATGATGGTCTTTTCACCGGAAGGGCAAAAATTAAATGCAATATCCCGCTTCGGTGTCTGGAGCCATGATCAGGCCGCATTACTGAATGAGTACGATAAAGTGAATGCGGAAATGGAGAAAATCTACGGCAAACCGGCCGGGATAAATGAAGAATATGATCGCAAAACACCGTTCCTGGCAAAAGTCGCCAAAGGAAAAATCGGGCAGTTCAAGCGCAAATATGAATCAGAAGATACCGAGGTTGTGGTGGGGGTGGTCAGTAATGCCAATCTGGTACAGATAAATGATGAAAAAGATGTCACTTATACTGTGCTGACCATGTATACACTGAAATAAACCGGTACTTGCGGTGCTGAATATTATCACTATGATTCAGCACCGTTTTTTATTTATTCTGCGTTACAGTTGTTTTTCTGCATTGAACTAACCAGTTGTTTATAACTCTGTTTTTCAATCATATCGTCTGTCAGACCAAATTCTGCGGCTTTCTCCCGCAGCCGTTCCCTGTATTCTGCTAATTTGGTTTCATCGTGCGTCATAATGGCAAACTCGGCAAACCATCCTGCGCCGTTAATATGATCCAGTGTGATATGAATATCACCGAGAAACCAGACACTGCGGGTTTTTGTTAAGGTCATTGTGCAGCGGTAACCCAGCGTCAGCAGCATATTTCTGACATGCTCATGGTCATCAATATTGATAGCTTTGCATTCGCTGGCGGCGGGGCCTTTCACTATCCACAGCTTAATACCCGAGGGCGTCATTGTTCTGACTGACATACTGACATTACCGTCTGCCAGATGCGTTTGCTGCGTATCGAAAAACCAGTCTGTTTCTTCGTTATTTACCACAAAAGGCTCGGCATGCATTGTGCTTAATTGCGACAAAAAAGCGCTATGATCAGCCAGGCGATATTTTATTTCCGCTTCGTATTTACCATCAAAGTGATTACTCATGAATTTATCCGCTGTAAATAACCGGTTTGTGACTGGCCTGATAATATCACGTAACAGGCGGAACAGCCCCGGTAAAAGAATGTGATCAGTTTCGCTTAATGTCAGCCGTTGCTGATTTTTGATACAGCAAAAAAATAGCCTGTGGTATCCCTTTTATTAGTTTTTTTATTTCAAAGGGGATTATCAATGAAATTTATTAATCGTTACAGTGCAATTGCACTGGCTGTTGGTATGTTATCACTGAATATGACGGCACAGGCTGAGACTGTTTCCCTGAATGCTGCCGCAGCACCGCAGGCTGTGACAGAAATAGCGGTATTACAACAGGGGCAGTGGGACAGTTTTAATAAACAGCGCCTGGATGCCATGATCGCCAAAGTAAAACAGTCACCGGTACATACCTATTATGCGGTGTTTGACTTTGATAACACCACGGCATTTCTGGATATTGAAGAAGCGGTGTTGATTTATCAGCTTGAGCATCTGTTATTTGCCATGACACCGCAGGAACTGAAATCCGTTATTTTCAAAGATATTCCGGCTGGTAATTTTTCCGCTGAGTTCAACAATAAAAACGGTAAACCGGTCAATATTGAGAAGGTCGGCGCCGATATTCTGGAAAGCTACCAGTGGCTGTATGACAACTATGATGGCCTGAAGGGTGATAAGCCACTGTCTGAAATCAAAAAGTCGCCGCATTATCAGAATTTCATCACCAAAATGCGTTATTTATATGCGGCAATCGGCGGCACATTTGATCATGCGGTTTCCTATCCGTGGGTCACCTATTTATTTATGAATATGACACCAGAGCAGGTTGCGGATATTACCGCCAAGACCATTGAATGGCAGAAATCAGAGCCGGTTGAAGGTGTGGTATGGGAAAGCCCTGAATCGTTACCGGGACAGGCGGGTATTGTTGAAATTGACTGGCATAATGGTTTCCGTCTGGTACCGGAAATGCAGGACTTGTATCAGGTGCTGCAAAAATCCGGTATTGATGTCTATGTGATTTCCGCGTCGAACCTGGAAGTGATTAAATCGATTGTCACACAACCACCGTATTCTGTACCGGAGTCACAGGTATTTGCCATGCATTTACTGCGCACCAAAGATAACAAACTGACATCCGAGCTGGATCCGGTTTATCCGCAGACTCAGGGTAAAGGGAAAACAGAGACTATCCGCAAGTTTATTCAGGATAAATATGCCGGTAAAGGGCCGTTATTAGTCGCCGGTGACAGTGAAGGCGACCAGAATATGATGTCTGACTTCCCGGATACGGAGGTGGTGCTGATTATTAACCGCCTGCGTTCACCGGATACCATTATCGGGCAGTTATCAAAAAAGGCAGTGAAAGAGCATGGTCAGAAAGACGCCAAAGTATTATTGCAGGGACGTAATGACAGCACCGGTGTATTCGTGCCGTCACAACTTCATACCCCGTTGGGTGCCAAAGAAGGGCGGGCGTTAAAATAACAGCACTGGCTGTCAGTTTAAGGAAATACTGATAACCCCGGCCGGTAATACACACTATGATAGTAAATAGTTATCATTGCAGGGAATTCAGAAGGATATGGATAAATATATTGTGTTATGAAGGTCTGGGGTTAACCGGCTCGGTATTATTCCGCAGCCATGTGGCTATTAATACCGATATCAGCAGAACGGAAGCGGAACGTTTTATCGCGCTGTTTAATAATGCCGCTGCCGCCGATGCGGCAAAGCATAATATTAACGCGGCACGTTATGTTATCGTGAATATCTGTAAACTGTAGTAATACGGCGGGATTACCGCCGTATTCTTTTTCAGGATAATGCCAGTGTATGGGTAATGGCACAATTTTCAGTAAATGCCTCATCATGACTGACCAGTAATAATGCCCCTTTATAACTGCGCAGTACATTTTCCAGTAATAACCGGGAATCGAGATCCAGGTGGTTATCCGGCTCATCCAGTAATAAAATATCCGGCAAAGGTTCGGATAATGTTAATGCCAGCAATGTGACTTTCAGTTGTTCACCGCCGCTTAACTGTGACAGCGGAATTAACCCCTTATCACCCCGGATCCGCAATGCACCCAGATGGGTGCGCCAGGTTTGTGCCGGAATGGCCGGATCAAACTCGCACAGTGCTTCTGTGACCGGCAGGGCTTTATTCAGCAGCGCCAGGTGCTGATCCAGATATCGCAGACGGCCGTGCAGGGAGTACTCCCCGGATTTTGCCGTGAGCAGGCCCGCCAGTACTTTCAGTAATGTGGATTTTCCGCAGCCGTTGCGCCCGGCAATATGCCAGTGTTCACCACCGGAAATGGTCAGTGACAGAGGCTCTTGTGTGCCGGACGGCAAAATCAGATCACGGGTATTGATCCGCACCCGTTTTTGCTCGCCGGTATAATTAAAGGCCAGCATCTGCGGGGTGATATGCTGTATTTTCTCATTTACTTCCCGGCGCTGGCTGTCAAGCTGAGTCATAACACGGTCATGACGGCCGGTTATTTTTGATTGCTGCTTCTCCGCTTTGTTCTTTTTCATATCCAGCAGCAGGGCAGAGGAGGAGCCGGATGAACGGACTTTCTCGCCCTGACGGCGGCGCTGTGCTTTCTTTTCCAGTGTGCGCTGTAACTCCGTTTTTTCTCTGTTCAGCTGTGACTGTAACTGCTTCTCCTCACTCTGTAATGCGCTGAGCTGAAAGGCTTTCTGCTCGGCATAATGGGTGTAATTGCCGCCGTACTCTTCCAGAGCAGATGGAGTGAGTTCAAAAATCCGCTGCATGGTGTCGAGCAAGCGGCGCTCGTGGCTGATCACCAGTGCGCCGGCCGGATGATTCCGCAGTTGCTCACCGAGCCAGCGGCGTCCGGCGGCATCCAGATGGTTTCCGGGTTCGTCCAGTAACAGGAAGGCACACGGCTGTAAAAAGGCACGGCAGAGTGCCAGCCGGGTTTGCTCACCGCCGCTCAGACTTGTGCAGAGGGTGTCCGCCGGGAGATGCGCCAGCTGCGCACTTTCCAGCAGGGATTGTTGTTGTCGTGGCATATCCCATTTATCCGCCAGAAAATCATAATCCTCTGCGGTGGCGGTGCCGTCCTCTGTGCGGCGCAGTGCGGCCAGAATTTCTGCGGTTCCGAGAGCATCCGCCAGTGTGATACCGGAAAGGCGGGTCAGCTGCGGCACATAATAAAACGGCACCTGCCAGCTGATCGTACCGGAGGCCGGTTGCCGCTGCTGCGCGAGCAGCGACATCAGCACGGATTTACCGCGCCCGTTATGACCGGTCAACCCCTGAACCTGACGGGTTAATGTGCCGCTGATGTTGTCAAACAGCGGAATATCGTTAAATGTCACTGATAAGTGAGAAAAATGGCATTGTACGGACATACAAAAGCTCCTGAATAAACAGGGGCAGGCGGATATGCCGGATAAAAAAGAAAATGATGACGAGGATAGCTGCCTGCCCGATATCAAAACAGCGCATTAGTAAAAATGCGGATGATACAGCAATGGGATTCAGGCAATTAAATCATGTCGGCAGACATCCTCAGGGGAAATGAACTGCGGCAATGGTGTCAAATAAATGCCGGATTGTAAATCCCCGGTTTCCGGGATTTCCGCAGAGTACGCAGGAATGATTTTTTCCCGGAATGTTACTGTCAATCGCCGGTATTTTCGTTATTCTGTCCGGCCTTGAGATTTTTTTATTTTCCAGCAGTGGAAATTCAGTAACAGGATGGGTTATGAGTTCAGCAGAAACGGTATATCAGGTTGATCAGAAACGCAGAATTATCACCTGTGTCATTACATTCTTTGTGGTTATTGTGCTTTATATCGCACTGGCGTATTTATTTCAGACACGGATGCCGGGTGTGGCTGCCGCACTGGGTCTCACGGTATATGTCTATATCGCGCAGTTCCCGGTGATTAAAGTGTACGGCGATAAACTGACATCCAAAATCGCGGTCGGTAAAGTGGTCGCAATGCCGTTTGACGGCGGCCATTTCTCCCTGCAGGAAGTGAAGGGGCTGAAGGCGTTAATGGTCTCGTTTTCCACGGACTCTTATATTCTTAGCTATCATCCGGCAAACAGCCGCCGTGTCCGTATTGTCGGGCCGACACTGAAAAAAGCACAGTTAAAAGCGATTTTTGATGCCATCCCGGAACAGTCAAAACGCGCGTTATAATGCGTTTGCCCGGCGCTGATGCCGGGCATTTGCTTCTGTTCCCTCGTTTCCCGTGAAAACCACATGTGTTACCATGGTCACACTTTTCTGCTCAAAAGCTGTATCGATACAGCTTTTCTTTACGGGGGACCATAATGACTGAAACCCTGTCACGAAATCAGGCCTGGCTGCGGGTAATGGTACTTGCGGTGGCGGCATTTGTATTTAATACCACTGAATTTATTCCGGTTGCACTGCTGAGTGATATCTCGGCGGGTTTTTCGATGCAACCCGCAGAGACCGGACTGATGATCACCATTTATGCCTGGGTGGTGGCGCTGACGTCGCTGCCGCTGATGCTGCTGACGGCGCGTATTGAGCGGCGCAAATTGCTGCTCTGGTTGTTTACCGTATTTGTGATAAGCCACATAGTGTCCGGGCTGGCGCAGCGTTTTGATGTGCTGGTGGTCAGCCGGATCGGTGTCGCACTGGCACATGCGGTGTTCTGGTCGATCACCGCATCGCTGGCTGTCAGGGTGGCTCCTCCCGGTAAAAAATCTCAGGCACTAGGGTTGCTGGCGACCGGTACGGCGCTGGCAACCGTGTTGGGGCTGCCGATTGGCCGTGTTATCGGGCAGTGGGTCGGCTGGCGGATGACGTTCTTCTGTATCGGCGGTCTGGCGTTGATTACCATGGCGGCAATGGCGCGTTTTCTTCCGCTGCTGCCGAGTGAGCATTCCGGCTCCCTGAAAAGTATTCCGGTTTTGTTCAGACGACCGGCGTTAGTGGGGATTTTTGTGCTGACCGCGATTGTGGTAACCGGGCATTTCACTGCTTATAACTATATTGAGCCGTTTGTGCAGACCGTTGCCGGGAAGTCACAGGATTTCGCCACGCTGTTTCTGCTGATTTTCGGGGCTGCGGGGATTATCGGCAGTGTGATTTTCAGCCGTTACAACACCCGGCTGCCGCTGCTGTTTCTGCCTGCTGCGATAACACTACTGACGGTATGCCTGATGCTGCTGATGACCAGCCGCGTGACCGATACCGCGCTGATTATCCTCGGGGTTGTCTGGGGGATCGGTATGATGTGTACCGCGCTGGGATTACAGGTCAAAGTGATCGATTTGTCACCGGATGCCACCGATCTGGCGATGTCTGTTTATTCGGGCATTTTTAATATCGGTATCGGCGGCGGGGCGCTGCTTGGTAATCAGGTGATTATTCATATGGGAATGGAACAGATAGGTTATGCCGGGGCGGTGTTTGCTGTGGCGGGTGTGCTTATCTCACTGTTTGTTTTCAGCCGTTACCGGGCCTTGTTTATACAAAGGCCGAAAGCGGAGAGCCGTATTACCTCGCATAATCCGTCATAAATTAATCATATCCCGCACCGTTTCGCTGCGGGATTTTTTTTCTGATTTCTTTATAATATCCGCCTTACTGAGTGATAAAGATATGAACGGGTGATTTATGAATGGTTTATTGTGGCTGACGCTGGCCGTGGGCGCAGAAGTGGTGGCGACCTCAATGTTACGGGCGGCGGACGGTTTTACCCGGCTGATACCGTCGGTCGTGGTGGTTATCGGTTATTGTGTGTCGTTCTGGGCACTGTCTCAGGTGGTGCGGATGATGCCGCTGGGGATAGCGTATGCTATCTGGTCCGGAATGGGGATTGTGATTGTCTCTGCCGCCGCTTATTTTATCTATCACCAGAAACTGGATTTACCCGCAGTTATCGGGATGGCTCTCATTATTGCGGGTGTATTAGTGATAAATTTATTCTCGAAAAGCAGTGTTCACTGAGCTGCATCCGCAGCTATGAGGCCATAATCATGATATCAGTTCCATTTCTCCGCCGTCCGGGGCGGGTATTGTGCAGTGTTATTGTTGCGGCAGCGGCTTTTGCTGCGGGTTGCAGCAGTTCACCGGATACGGTGCAGCAGAAACAGATCCCGCGCTATCAGCAACCGTTAATTGATTTAACCGAAGATGCCCGTGCCAGCTGCAGCTATGCAGGCGGAACGCCGTCACTTATCCGCGAGCTGAACGGCGCACAGACACCGGGGTGTCAGTTTGCCAACGGCAAACGCTGCAGTCAGCAGTCACTGCTTTCCGGAAGTTGCGGATCGGTATTGTGAGAGATGCTCTGAACAGCCGCGTTATGATAACGCGGCTGTTATTGATTGGGTAAGATCAGAACAGGCGACGCGGCTGTTTGCGGTGAATGAACTGGGATAATAATACCAGCGCACTGATCAGCAGATATACAGCAAAGATACCGATAAGCCACTGCGGCATATCCAGTTTCAGGAATACCCACTGCTGAACGGCACAGTCACCGGATGCTTCAAACACTGACGGCAGCCAGGTATTGAGCGGCAGCCATTCCGGGAAATTCACAAAGAAATCACAGGTATTGAACGGAGACGGGTAGAGCTGGATCATGGTGTGTTCCCATGACAGCTGTAATCCGGCAATCCCGCTGTAAATCCACAGGACAATAGCCAGCCAGCGGATAATGGCGCTGCGCGGCGCTATCCAGCCCAGGAATCCGGCAAAGGCAATGCCCAGAACGGCAATACGTTCATAAATACACATCACACACGGCTGTAATCCCATTCCGTGCTGAAAGAACAGGGCGATACCGTCGAGTGCCAGTGCGGAGATCATCAGTAAAAACCATGCACTGCGGCCCCGCGAACACTCATAAAGATAAGTCAGCATAATTGTATCCGGGTTATCCGATTAATAAGAAACAGATTAACTAACGCAGCGACTGTACGATAAAAAATACAGCAACGCACCCCTTTTCCGCATTTACGGCGGGCAGAAACAAAAAAACCGGAATAACACTGTTATTCCGGTTAGTGCAGTGTAAAAAGGTGGTTACGGCAGTGTAATTACACCATTGGCAGCCATCCATTCTGAAACCGGCACCAGCCATAATTCAACACCGAAGAAACCGACCAGTGTCATCACGATGGTATAAGGCAGCGCCATGATCACCATTTTTCCGTAGGAAAGCCGGATCAGCGGTGCCAGTGCGGACGTCAGCAGGAACAGGAATGCCGCCTGGCCGTTTGGTGTCGCCACTGACGGCAGGTTTGTCCCGGTATTGATAGCAACGGCCAGATATTCATACTGTGTATAGGATACCAGTCCGGCTTTCATCGCCGTCATTGCCTCATTGATATAGACCGTGCCGACAAAGACGTTATCAGAGACCGCCGAAAGCAGGCCGTTGAACAGGTAGAACAGCGACAACTGCGACGACGGATCCGAACTGAGAACGAACTGGATAAACGGTGTGAATAATTTCTGGTCAACAATTACCGCAACGACGGAGAAAAACACAGTCAGCAGTGCGGTAAACGGCAGTGCTTCTTCGAAAGCCTCACCGAGAGCATGTTCTTCCGTGATCCCGCAGAATGCCGTCGCCAGAATAATCACTGATAAACCGATAAGTCCGACTTCGGCGAGATGCAGAGCCAGCGCAGTAATCAGCCAGATACCGATAAGGCCCTGAACAATCAGCTGCATTTTTTCCTGTTTTGTCCGGCGTGCTGCAGATTTTTGTGCATTATCCTCCAGTACGGCTCTTACCCGCTCCGGCAGTTCCGCACCGTAACCGAACAGTTTAAACCGTTCCACCAGGTAGCAGACCAGCAGACCACAGACAAATACCGGAATTGTTACCGGCGCCATGCGCAGGAAGAAATTCACGAAATCCCATCCGGCATGTTTGGCAATAATCAGGTTCTGCGGTTCACCGACCATGGTCATCACGCCGCCGAGAGCAGTACCGATACCGGCATGCATCATCAGGCTGCGCAGAAAGGCGCGGAACTGGTCGAGTGTCTGGCGCTTTTCGGTGCTGTCGATAAATTCATCATCACTGAGCGTCACCGTTTCTTTTCCGGAAGAGGCATACTGATGATAAATCGCATAAAACCCGACAGACACACTGATCACCACGGCCATCACCGTCAGTGCATCCAGAAACGCGGATAAAAAGGCACTTGCCAGACAGAAAGCAAGAGAAAGCGCGCGTTTGGAACGGATAGACAGGAGCAGTTTGGTAAACAGAAACAGCAGCAGCTGCTTCATAAAGTAAATACCGGCAACCATAAAGATCAGCAGCAGGATAACCTCAAGGTTATTCACAATCTCATGGCTGATTTGCGCCGGCGATGTCATGCCGATCAGTACCGCCTCAATCGCCAGCAGGCCGCCGGGTTGCAGCGGATAGCATTTCAGCGCCATCGCAAGGGTGAAAATAAACTCAATGACCAGCAGCCAGCCGGCTGTAAAAGGGTCAATAAAGAAGTAAACAACCGGATTTATAATTAAAAAAAGAATAATAGCAAGCTTATACCAGTCAGGGGAGTGACCCATGAAGTTCTTCAGGAAGGCCTGCCGCATTGATATTTCCATTGTTGCTGTGTGTCCTCCGCAGGGGGTGAAAAGATGATCCGCGTATAACTACAGTGCTTTATACTACGCCGGTATTCTGAATTTATTAAGAATTTAAATCAACTGATGGTCACAGGTTGTACCATTGTGATTTATGACCGGATTCACTCTTTCGCAAGCTGATTGCTATATCGCAGCGTCACATTCTGTTATCATCCGGATAATTGGAAGGTTAATTGTTTTGGACGAAGTCACCTATGGTCATCAAGGCGCAGAGCCCTGCGGGGTTTGCAGAAGAGTATATTATTGAAAGTATCTGGAATAACCGCTTTCCGCCGGGATCCATTTTACCCGCAGAGCGTGAGTTATCTGAACTGATTGGTGTGACCCGGACAACCCTGCGTGAAGTGTTACAACGCCTTGCCAGAGATGGCTGGCTGACGATTCAGCACGGTAAACCGACAAAAATTAATAATTTCTGGGAAACATCCGGACTGAACATCCTGGAAACCATTGCCCGTCTCGATCACGAAAGCGCGCCGAAACTGATTGAGAACCTGCTGGCAGCCAGGACCAATATTGCCTCTATTTTTATCCGTACTGCGTTTCGCAATAATCCGGAAAAATCACTGGAAATTCTCAGTCAGGAAAATGAACCGGATGATAATTCCGATGCGTTCAGCCAGTATGATTATGACGTGTTCCGCGGCCTGGCATTTGCCTCTGGTAACCCGATTTACGGTCTGATCCTCAACGGTCTGAAAGGGTTGTACACCCGTGTCGGCCGCTTCTATTTCGCAAGCCCGGAAGCCCGTAAACTGGCGCGGAATTTTTATCAGCAGCTGACCGGCCTGTGCCGCGAAAAAGCCTATGATAAAGTGCTGGATTGTGTCCGCAGCTACGGCAAAGAGAGCGGTACTATCTGGCAGACCATGCAGAGCGGCATTGCACAGGATCTGAATCCGCAGTAACACAGACTGTATATGATGAAAAACCGGCGCTGAGCCGGTTTTTTGTTATGCGCGGGCCAGTGCCTGTAATATCGCCTGTGACTGTGTCCAGAGCAGGGAGCCACCTTCTTCCGCAAACAGATGATGCTCCGCGCGGGGAAAGCGTCCCGCCAGGATTTTGCCGCCATCCGGGGAGTGCACGGTACTGGTGTCCTTTTCCCCGTACCACAGTGACACCGGACAGGTAATTTGCTCCGGTGTAAATCCCCATTCCTGCATGGCAATCAGCAGATCCTGTGTATAGCCTTCATTTCCCTGAGAAAATGCCTCTGTCATACACTGCCGGTAAGCGGGTAAAAAATCTGCCGCCTGATAAACTGCCAGGTCTGTTTCCCCGCTGTAGTTCAGAATGAAACTCATCAGCCAGTCTGCGGTGATATTTTCCCGTACCCATGAGGTAAACCCGTCAGGCTGAGTCCGTGCGTTCTTCTGCATATCAATGATATCAGCAGATAACAGCGCCCGGGTTGGCGGGTAATCGAACTGATCCTGCCCGGAAATCAGTGCCAGCGCGGAAACTTGCGCATAATAGGCCAGTGCCATGGCATAAACCGCACCCTGAGAGAATCCGGCTGCTCTGAACCGGGTGTAACCCAGCGACTGCATCAGAAAAGTGACATCAGCGGCAAAGGATTCCGGTGATTTTCCGGCATCGGGAGAAGAATTACCGAGCCCGGGGCGATCCGGTGTGATCAGCCGGATATTATTGTCTGCCAGGTAAGGAATACCGAAGCCGGCAGAGCCACTCATGCCTGCACCAGTACAGAACACAACCGGAATACCGGTCTCAGGGCCGGAGTCATACCAACTGAAGCGGCGGCCGTCGGGTAAGAGGGTGATGTTTTTACGTTGGTTTTTAATATTCATCGTTATTACCGGAAAATATGCCGGAAGGCATAAAAAAGAAGAGGGGTTTTCTGATAAATAACCGGCGTAACGTAAATATACGGATTATTTATTCAGTCTGGTGTCATCGGCAACAAAGACGGGTGTCCGGTTGCGTTTCGCGATGAGTTCGCAGCGGTGCCTGCGACAGATAGACTGCATACTATTTAACAAATGCTTATATTACAAGATAATAAAACCATTTTCGGATAAAAGGATAATTTAATTAATTATATCAGTGATTAAAAAAAATACTGTTTTGTGACAGGCAGCAAAGAAACAGACTTAATATGACGTGAGGGGATTCCGCTATGTTGGCAAAATGTTTCTGAAATATTATGCTGATGCTAATGTGAAATAAATAACAAGGCGGCAACATGAACATTGTCATCCTGGGAAGTGGTGTTATCGGTGTCACAACAGCCTGGTATCTCGCGCAGAAAGGGCACGATGTGACTGTTATCGACAGGCAGCCGGCGGCGGCGGAAGAAACCAGCTTCGGTAATGCCGGGCAAATCTCTCCCGGTTATGCCACGCCGTGGGGTGCTCCGGGTATTCCGCTGAAAGCCGTGAAATGGATGTTTGAAAAACATGCACCGCTGGCCATCAGGCCGGATGGTTCGCTGTTCCAGCTGCGCTGGATGTGGCAGATGCTGCGCAATTGCGGCGCTGATTATTACGTCATGAATAAAAGCCGTATGGTACGGATTGCGGAATACAGCCGTGACTGCATGAAAGCATTACGCGCAGAAACCGGAATACAGTATGAGGGGCGTCAGGGTGGCACACTGCAACTATTCCGCACACAAAAACAGCTGGATAACGCAGCCAATGATATTGCAGTTCTGAAACAGGAAGGCGTGGCGTACCGCCTGCTGAGTGCCGGTGAACTGCATGAGGCAGAACCGGCGCTGGCCCATGCGGAACATAAACTGGCGGGTGGCCTGCAACTGCCGAATGATGAAACCGGGGACTGTAATTTGTTCACCAAAAGGCTGGCAGAAATGGCGGAGCAGGCCGGAGTGAAATTCCGCTTCGGTGTCAATATACATCGCCTGCAATTCAGCGGTGATCGTGTCAGCGGGGTGATTTGCGACGAGGAAGTGATCACCGGTGACCAGTATGTGGTGGCGCTGGGGTCATACTCGACAAAATTACTGCACGGCCATATCGCTATCCCGGTGTATCCGCTGAAAGGTTATTCTCTGACCATGCCGATTATTGACGAAAGCCGTGCTCCTGCATCCACGGTACTGGATGAAACCTACAAAATTGCGGTGACCCGTTTTGACCAGCGTATCCGTGTCGGCGGCATGGCAGAAGTGGTTGGTTTTAACCTTGATATTGTCAGACGGCGCTGCGAAACACTGAAAATGGTGGTGCAGGATCTTTACGGCGGCGGCGGGGATATCAGCAAAGCCACTTTCTGGACCGGTCTGCGCCCGATGACACCGGACGGCACCCCGATTGTCGGGCCGACTGCGTACAGTAATCTGTTCCTCAATACCGGCCACGGCACCCTCGGCTGGACAATGGCCTGCGGCAGCGGGCAGTTGCTTGCCGATATTATGTCCGGCGATAAACCGGCAATCCGGGCGGATGATCTGGCAGTATCCCGTTATCTGAACGGGTTCAGAACCCGGCTGGTGATCCCGCAGCAGTTACATACCGCATAACCAACAAAATAAGGAGCGGTAATTTTATGCCTCGTCCGATACAGGCTGTGATTGACAGTGAAGCTGTCCGCTATAATCTGGCCCGGGTAAAAGAGCGGGTCAGCCCGTCCCGGGTATGGGCAGTGGTAAAAGCGGATGCATACGGACATGGCATTGAACGGATTTTTCCGGCACTGGCGCAGGCGGAGGGCATTGCGCTGCTGGATTTCAGTGAGGCAGTGAAGGTTCGTGAACTGGGCTGGCAAAAGCCGGTTTTGCTGCTGGAGGGATTTTTTCAGCCAGAAGATCTGTCACTGATTGACCGTTATCAACTGTCAACATCTGTACACAGCGAGTGGCAGATTAAAGCGATAGAGGAAGCTTCATTTATTCATCCGCTGAATGTGTATCTGAAACTGAACAGCGGCATGAACCGATTGGGTTTTTCTCCGGCGGCGTACCTGAATGCACTCCAGCGTCTGACAGTATTACCACAGGTCGGCACTATCACACTGATGAGCCATTTTGCGGATGCGGATTTAACTGCCGGTATTCATAAACAGATGTCGCGCATTGCACTGTTCAGTTCTCTGAACTTACCGCAGTGTCTGGCAAATTCCGCAGCGGCCATGTGGGAACCGGACACCCGCGCGGATGAAGTGCGCTGCGGTATCATCCTCTATGGTGTTTCACCCAGCGGCAACAGTGCGGATATTGCAGAGTTCGGCCTGAAACCGGCGATGACTCTCCGCAGTGAAATTATTGCTGTTCATGATATTGAAGCCGGTGAAACCGTGGGTTATGGCAGTCGTTTTACCGCCGCGGCACCGATGCGGATTGCCACCATTGCCTGTGGTTATGCGGATGGTTATCCGCGCCATGCACCGGACGGCACACCGGTCTGGATTGCCGGACAGCGCTGCCCGCTGGCGGGACGGATCTCCATGGATATGCTGACAGTTGATATCACCCGCTGTCCGGAGGCGGATATCGGTACACCGGTTGAATTGTGGGGCGCGAATCTTCCGGCGGATGATGTCGCACAATATGCCGGGACTATCGGCTACGAACTGCTGACAGCGCTGGCACGGCGGGTACCGGTGATCACTGCCGGGTAATTATACGTCTTTCCGGCTGTTTTTATGATCCTGATAAATACCCGGCCACTCTGTGCGCAGTAAACTGTTCCGGTTGAAATCAGGCAGGAGTGCGTTATGCAGGCGGGTGTGGAAATCCGGGTGAAGGGAAAAGTTCAGGGAGTCGGGTTTCGTCCGGCTGTCTGGCAGATAGCCCATCAGATGGGATTGTGCGGTGATGTCAGCAATGACAGTGAAGGGGTGCTTATCCACCTTCCGGCAGAAGCGGATATCGCCGGTTTTATCAGCCGGTTACAGGCACAATGCCCGCCGCTGGCGCGAATCGACCATATCGGGCAGCAGCATTATACCTTTGAACAGTGTCCGGCGGCATTTACCATCACCGCCAGCGGACAGGGGGAAATGGATACCGAAATTATCCCGGACGCAGCAACCTGTGATGTTTGTCTGAGTGAATTGTTTGCCCCCGGCAACCGCCGTTACCGTTATCCTTTTATTAACTGCACACACTGCGGGCCCCGTTTCACCATTATCAGGGGAATGCCGTATGATCGTCCGAATACCGCGATGTCGGTTTTTCCGTTTTGTCCGGTGTGTCAGCATGAATACCGTGACCCGGCAGATCGCCGCTTCCATGCTCAGCCGAATGCCTGTCCGGATTGCGGACCGCATATCTGGCTGACGGATCCGCAGCAGCAGATTACCGCCCGCTTTGATGATGCTCTGTCAGCCGCAGTCCGTTTGCTGAAAGACGGCAAAATTCTGGCGATGCAGGGACTGGGTGGCTTTCACCTGGTGGCTGATGCACAAAACAGTGACGCTGTGGCCGTACTGAGAGCCCGCAAACACCGGCCTGCCAAGCCATTTGCGGTGATGATACCGTCCGTTGACTGGCTGGCGGAATGCACAGGCAGGAAGCCGGATCCCGGCCTGATTACCCTGCTGAAAAGCCCTGCCGCACCGATTGTGCTGACAGATGAACCGGAAGTAATCGCCGCATTGTCTCCGCTGGTCGCACCGGGATTGTGTGAAACCGGCATTATGCTGCCGTCTAATCCGTTACAGCACCTGTTGCTGCATGATATTCAGCGCCCGCTGATTATGACCTCCGGGAATGCATCAGGCCATACTCCGGCGCTGGATCACGCAGCGGCATTTGAGCAGCTCAGTTCCATTGCCGATGCTTTTTTGTTACATAACCGCGAAATTATTCAGCGGGCGGATGATTCCCTTGTCCGCTATCAGTCCGGTGATATTCAGGTGCTGCGGCGCGCGCGCGGTTATGTGCCGGATGCTATCGATGTCAGCACAGTGACCGGCAAAAATCCGCCGGCAGTTCTGGCACTGGGTGGTGACCTGAAAAACACCTTCTGCCTGCTGCATCATCAGCAGCTGATTACCGGGCCGCATCTCGGGGATTTGGCTGATCTCTCCGTACAGGGGCAACTGGAGGCTTCGCTGAAACTGTTTGAGCGGATTTATCAGTTCAAACCACAGGTTATCGCCGGGGATGCGCATCCCGGCTATATCAGTCATCAGATGGGGATGGCACTGGCACAGGCGCATCAGGTGCCGTTCATGCCGGTTTATCATCATCACGCGCATATTGCAGCCTGTCTGGCAGAACATGGCTGGCGTCAGGAAGATGGTGAAGTCGTAGGGATAGCACTGGACGGCCTCGGATACGGCGCGGATAACACACTATGGGGCGGTGAAATCCTGGCGGGTGATTACCGTCATATGACCCGTACCGGCGGGTTACCGGCCGTGAGTTTGCCGGGGGGCGACAAAGCGGCGGTGCAGCCGTGGCGTAACCTGCTGGCTCATCTGTATCACGCCGGTTTGTGGCCGTCTTCACCACTGGCATCGCGGCTTGCCGGGAAGAATGTATCATTACTGATTAAAGCCATTGAGCAGGGTATCAATGCCCCGAAAGCATCATCCTGCGGGCGTTTGTTTGATGCAGTGGCCTGTGCGCTCGGATTAACCGCAGATCAGATAAGCTGGGAAGGGGAAGCCGCCTGTGCGCTGGAAAATTGCGCGTTACAGTGTCACAACCAGAATGAGCTTATTACCGGTGAAACACTGCCGCTGACTGCGGATAACACTATTAATTTACGTCCGCTCTGGCAGATGCTGGCGGATGATACTCAGACAATACCGGAAAGAGCATTCCGTTTTCATGTACTGCTGGCAAATACGGTTGCCGGGCTGGCGGATGATACAGCAACCCGGAAAAATACGGATACCATCGTGCTCTCCGGCGGCGTGTTTAATAACCGGTTGCTGCGCCGTATTATTAAGGACAGATTAAGCCACAGACAGGTGCGGGAACCCCGTCAGTTGCCATGTGGAGATGGCGGAATAGCGGCAGGTCAGGCACTTATCGCGGCAATGACATTACTTAACTGAAACCGGTGGCACGATTTAGCACAGTAAATATTTGTAATTTTTATCATCGCTGAATTATCATTCACCGTAATATATGCGCCCCGCAAACATTTGTTGCGATAATTTGTACATGAATTTAACTCAGGAAATGATAATGCATAAGAAATTAACCGGCCTGCTCAGTCTCAGTATGTTAACTGTCATGTCAGCCTCTGCCTTTGCAGATGACGGAAAATGGTCTGTCGGTGCTTCCGTACTCTATCAGGAGCAGGCATACCGCGGCACAAAAACATCTGATAAATTTATGCCGGTTCCGATGGTTAACTATGAAGGTAAAAACTTTTATTTTCATACCTTAGCGACCGGTTATTATCTGTGGAATGACAAAAAAGATCAGCTGTCTGTTGACCTGTTCTACTATCCGCAGGCATACCGTGCCAAAGATAATAAAGATTCCCGTATGCGCAAGCTCGATAACCGCCGCGATACTGCCATGGCCGGGCTGAGCTACCGCCATCATGAAGAGTGGGGAACACTGCGTACCAACTTCTCCGGGGATATCCTGGGTAAAAGTGACGGTATGCGTTTTGATGCCGCTTACCTTTACGGGTTTGAGGGCGACAAATGGTCTGTCCAGCCGGGCGTGGGTGTGATCTGGTCCAGCGAAAAACAGAACCGTTATGAATACGGGATCACTGCTGCTGAATCCCGCCGCAGCGGTCTGGATGAATACCGTCCGGGCAGCAGCTGGACACCGTATGTTGAGGTGTCCGGTCATTATCAGTTTGATGAAAACTGGTCTGCATTCGCGATGGGCCGTATCGACCTGTTACCAAGTGAGGCCAAAGACAGCCCGATGGTGGATAAAAAACACACCTCTATCCTGTGGACTGGTGTGACTTATACTTTCTGATAATTCAGTGGTATAACAGAACTGCACCCGACCTGTGTCCGGTGCAGTTTTTTTATGGCTGTTAACCATGCCGGAGGGCTCTTGTGATCAGTGTGTTGCGTCATTGTCTGCTGTTGCTCTGTTTTTTTACCTCCGCCGTGTACGCGTGGCAGCCGCAGCAGGGCGATATTATTTTCCATACCTCGCGCTCCTCTCAGAGCATCGCTATACAAAAAGCGACAGGGTCGGTCTACAGCCATATGGGGATTATTCTGCTGCGTGACGGTAAGCCGTATGTGTATGAGGCGGCAAAAACAGTCCGCTTTACACCGCTGAAACAGTGGATTGCGCGCGGCACCGGTAACCATTACGTGGTGAAACGCCTGAAAAATCAACTGAGTGCATCACAGCAGCAGGCATTGTACCGTGAAGCGATCCGGTATCAGTCCCGGCCTTATGACCTGACATTTTCATGGGATGATGAGCGGATTTATTGTTCGGAACTGGTCTGGAAAATCTATAAAAATGCCCTGAATACAGAGGTCGGTCAGTTACAGACATTACGGGAATTTGATTTATCCTCGCCGGAAGTACAGGCAAAGATGAAAGAACGGTACGGAAAGGCAGTTCCGCTGGATGAAACGGTGATTTCGCCGGTGGCTATGTTTGATTCGCCGCTGCTGACAACGGTATATGAAAGCCGGTAATCATTCACCGGCCTTATGTGTTCCTGTGCAGCCCGTCAGCCGATTTTCGGGTTCAGACTGATACGTACAGAGAGATGGGACGGTTTATCGCCCTGCGGTGCCATAGGACGGTTAATCCGCGCACTTTCGGCACACACCATTGTTTTATAACCGTCATCCGGCATATCGGCCATTGAAGCGGACAATGCTGCACCGGGGTTCCAGCACACCACATCGCTGTGATGAAAGTGCACCACTTCAATATGACGTTTTAATTTCTTATCGTGGATATAGGTGGATTGCTCCGGCTCGGTATAGATGCGGTCGGTACGGCCGTTGAAAACCAGCTTTGTCTCTTCCGTATATTCTTCACGCTGTGACAGATTATCCAGCAGATGCTGCCCCAGCCCGCTGATACTGACCTGTGCAATATCGCCGACGGTAAAATAGGTATGCAGTGCAGCGGTTGCCTGATACTGCCCGTAAGCTTCCAGCTCAACCTCACAGGTGTCTCCCAGGCGGATGCGGGCGATCAGTGTGAACTCGTGCGGCCACAATTTGCGGGTTTCAGCACTGTCACGCAGGGTAAAGGTCAGAAATACACCCTCTTCATTTTCATTATGAGCCGTGAACTCCCACTGCATAATACGGGCAAAACCGTGGGAAGGCGCCTGCACCGGGCCGAACCACGGCCAGCAGATCGGGATCCCGCCGCGGATGGCCACACCCGGGGTAAATGCACTGTTTTCACTGAGCCATAATCCCGGCTGTTCTGAACCGGCCGGTTGCCATGCCAGCACCTGTGCTCCCTGAAAACTGACCGCAGCACGGACTTTCGGATGGTCGATCACAATAACCGGCAAATCCCCCATCTGACGCTGGGACAGCGAAGGGGTGATCGGACTGGTAACCGGTAACGCAAGAAGGCGCTCAATCATAATTTACCCTTTTGTAATAAAAACAGGACATTTACTTTCTACTTTACGACTGTTTACCACAAAACAAAAGAGCCGCAAAAGCGGCTCTTTGTGAGGATAACAGAGTGCAGACTTATTTGGAGATGTGTGCAATCAGATCCAGAACTTTATGAGAATAACCGGTTTCGTTGTCATACCAGGAAACCAGTTTCACAAAGTTGTCGTTCAGTGCGATACCGGCTTTGGCATCGAACACAGAAGTCAGTACTTCGCCATTGAAGTCAGTGGAAACCACGTCATCTTCGGTGTAACCCATTACGCCTTTCAGCTCGCCTGCTGCTGCCGCTTTGATAGCTTCACAGATTTCAGCGTAAGTTGCTGCTTTTTCCAGACGGACTGTCAGGTCAACAACAGAGACGTTAGGCGTAGGAACACGGAAAGACATACCGGTCAGTTTACCGTTCAGTGCAGGGATAACTTTGCCCACTGCTTTTGCTGCGCCGGTAGAAGACGGGATGATGTTCTGGGATGCACCGCGGCCGCCGCGCCAGTCTTTGTGTGAAGGACCGTCAACAGTTTTCTGGGTGGCAGTGGTTGCGTGAACAGTGGTCATCAGACCTTCAACGATACCGAATTTGTCGTTGATGACTTTTGCCAGTGGTGCCAGGCAGTTAGTGGTACAGGATGCGTTAGAAACGATTTCCTGGCCCGCGTAATCTTTGTGGTTAACACCCATAACAAACATCGGGGTCGCATCTTTGGAAGGACCGGTCAGAACGACTTTCTTCGCGCCTGCCTGGATGTGTTTGCGTGCAGTTTCGTCAGTCAGGAACAGACCGGTTGCTTCAGCAACAACATCAACACCGGCTTCGTTCCACTTCAGGTTCGCAGGGTCACGTTCGGAGGTAACGCGGATAGTTTTACCATTAACAACCAGATGGCCATCTTTCACTTCAACGGTACCGTTAAAACGACCGTGAGTTGAGTCGTACTTCAGCATGTATGCCATGTAATCTGCATCGAGCAGGTCGTTGATTGCAACGATTTCGATATCTGAACGCTCTTGTGCAGCACGGAATACAATACGGCCGATACGACCAAAACCATTAATACCTACTTTGATAGTCATAGTATTACCACCAGCTATTTGTTAGTGAATTAAAGTTGCTACTAAAGTTACCAAAACCTTGCCAGCCGTCAAGCGGAATCGTGTCAATTAATGTCATTTAACATTTAATCTGCTCAACAAATCGCCACTTTCAGTAAATTTGTCGCCGCTATTATCGGGACTTAGCGGAATAAAGACAGCGTGTATGGGGCATAAATGTGAAACATGTCACAAATAAGTGGTGTCAATGCTGACATGACAAGTTTAGAATAACATCCGGTCATTTGATGTTAATTTTTTGTTATTCTGTATTCTGACTGACCCTGCACAATAATGATAAGGATTCAGCTATGTCCGGGACTGATAAAAAGCGGGATACACCCGCTGAGCTGACAGAGATTCAGCGCTATGTCACACAGGAAGCGGGAACTGAGCACCCGTTTACCGGCCGCCTGCTCTATAATGAGAAACAGGGGGTATACCGTTGTATTTGTTGTGGTTCTCCGCTTTTTTATTCGGATACCAAGTTTGATGCCGGCTGCGGCTGGCCGAGTTTTTATGAGCCGGTCAGCAAAAGTGCAGTCCGGTATATTGACGATACCTCTCATGGCATGCATCGTATTGAGACCCGTTGCGGCCATTGTGATGCGCATCTGGGACATGTTTTTCCTGACGGGCCTGCGCCAACAGGGCAGCGTTATTGTATTAACTCAGCATCACTGAGTTTTGAAGATGAAAAAACAAAAGCAATAACAAACGGTTAGTTTGGTTATATTGAAATTTAACATTTATATAACGATAGAAAAAACGATTCAGCTTCTGATGTGATCAAAAGGTAAAATCAGATGCTTTCGGGGAAGGAGTTGTATGGAAATTGATGATTTATTGTCCGCCATGACGCCGGAAGTCTACGGGCGTCTGGTGACAGCCGTCGAACTGGGTAAATGGGCCGATGGTGTACCACTGACGGAATCTCAGAAAAGCAGCAGTCTGCAGCTGGTGATGCTATGGCAGTCCCGCCATAACGCGGATCCGGCACATATGACGGTGGGGACTGACGGGGAAATCAGCCTGAAAAGTAAGCAGGAGCTGAAAGCGCTGTTTACCGATACGCATCTGGCCACACTGAAACCGCAGGACTGAGTGTAAAACGGGACAGTGTTTACTGTCCCGTCATGACATTTGCTATTCTTTCTCGCCGCAGAACTGAGCCGCTGTCTGCAACCGCGCACCGGCGTTCTCCATCTCCGCAAATGCGGTGAGGCTGTCATCCGGCTGTAAATTAACACCCCGGCAGCCGTCTG
This sequence comes from Morganella sp. HSTU-ASny43, assembly GCF_022819185.1. Classification (NCBI taxonomy): domain Bacteria; kingdom Pseudomonadati; phylum Pseudomonadota; class Gammaproteobacteria; order Enterobacterales; family Morganellaceae; genus Morganella; species Morganella sp. HSTU-ASny43. The sequence goes on along the minus strand of NZ_WSPG01000007.1, from coordinate 94,691 downwards.
TGATCACAGTGACGGCAAATCCTTCCGCCAGGGCATCCAGCACCGTAAATTTAACGCAGTAATCGGTGGCAATTCCCAGAACAGCGAGATGCGTGATCTTCAGTTCTGCCAGCAGTTGCAGCAGGGCGGTCGGCTCCCGGTGATCGTTATCATAAAACGCGCTGTAACTGTCCGTGGCCTGGTTTTCACCCTTATAAATAATATGGCTGATAGCCTGTTTATTCAGGTCAGGATGAAAATCCGCCCCCGGTGTGTTCTGCACACAATGCACCGGCCACCAGACTTGGGGCAGTCCGTTCAGTTCGCCGCATTCACCAATCACTGTCCCGGAATTGACGGCAAAGCTCAGATGCTCAGCCGGATGCCAGTCCTGACTGGCGATCACCGGGATATTCTGTTGCTGACAACGGGCTATCATCCGGTTCGCTGTGCGGATCACCGCATCACTGTCGCGGACAGCCAGGCTGCCGCCCTGACAAAAATCATTCTGAATATCCACCAGAAGCAGTGCCGGTTTCATTGCAGACTCCTTAGTTGTCGTTATAGCTCAGCTCGCCGCGCAGATCCTGCTGCATCAGAATGCGGATCTCATCGCTGGTGTAATCCTGGCTGAGCAGATAATGCAGTTTGGTCAGCGCTGCCTCGAAGGTCATATCAAAGCCGCTGATCACGCCGGCTTCTGCCAGTGCATGACCGGTGGCATAGCCGCCCATATTGACGCGTCCTGAAATACACTGTGTCAGATTGATCACAATGATGCCGCGCTCTGTGGCCTCCCGCAATGCGGTGAGCAGTTTCGGTTGCTGCGGTGCATTACCGACACCGTAAGAGCGGATAATCAGTGCTTTGACCGGCTGCTGCAGAATGTTGTTCACCACATCCACCGACAAGCCCGGATACACGGTTACCACGCCGATAGGCTGCGGGGTGATGTTATGCAGCGTGAAAGGTGCGGTGCTCTGCGGCAGCGGGTGAGTATTGAGATTGCGGATATTAATCCCGGCTTCCATCAGCGGCGGGTAGTTCGGGGAGGTAAAGGCCGCAAAACCGTCAGCATGTGCTTTGACGGTGCGGTTGCCCCGGTATAAGCGGTTATTGAAGAATAATCCCACTTCATTGACCGGATAATTCGCCGCCAGATAAAGGGCATTAAGCAGATTGATCTGGCCATCTGAGCGCAGTGCCTCAAGCGGGATTTGTGACCCTGTCACAATGACCGGCTTGGTCAGGTTCTCAAACATAAAGGAGAGCGCTGATGCGGTGAACGCCATGGTATCCGTACCATGCAGGATAACGAAACCATCATAGTGGTCATACTGGGCTTTGATATCATCCGCGATACACTGCCAGTCATCCGGTGTCATATCGGAAGAGTCAATCAGCGGCTGGTGCTCGGTGATGGTGAAATCCGGCATCTCCGGACGGAAGAACTCCGGCATTTTGGCAACCTGGCGCTGAAGGTGGCCGGAAACAGGGATATAGCCCTGCGCCGAGTGCTGCATACCGATAGTCCCGCCGGTATAGACCACATAAATGGATTTCTTTTGCATGTTACTGCTCTTAACAATGAGTACAGGGAAGGAAATTATAGGGGCTTCAGAAATAAAAAAAAGCCTGTTCGTCACGAACAGGCTTTTGTCAGCTGAGAAGAAAACTTACTGAATATTGGTGCAATTTAAGCAGAATGCATAACGGTACTGCGGATCCGTCAGCATTTTCATAAAGGATGCCTGTTGTGTCAGCTGTGCGCCGACCGGTGCCGGGATCAGTCCCTGCAATGATGACGGCAGTGTCACCTTCACATTACCGGCCGTTTCCGCAAGCAGTCTGTCAATGAATGTCATTTCCGGCTGCATCCAGTTCAGTACCGGATGCTCAACAGAGGCCAGCTCTGCGGCTTTGGCAACCGCGTCATCAAAATCACCGAGTTTGTCGACCAGACCGTTAGCTTTGGCATCTGAACCGACCCAAACACGACCCTGCGCAATTTTATCCACTTCCTCCGGCGTCTTGTGACGGGATTTGGCAACGAGATTAATAAAATTGCTGTAGCCGCTTTCAATATAGAGCTGCATCAGCTCTGAGAATTCCGGTGTCAGTGCTTTGGTTACGGTGGCATCGGCCAGCGGCGAGGTGGACACGCCGTCAGTGTGCACGCCGATTTCGCTCAGCGAGTCCTCAAACGTGGTGACTACGCCGAAAATACCGATGGAGCCGGTAATGGTGCTCGGTGAGGCAACAATGTAGTTTGCCGGTGTTGAGACCCAGTAACCGCCGGAAGCTGCCACGCCGCCCATGGAAACCACCACGGCCTTGCCGCTCTGTTTCAGTGCCGCGACTTCCGCACGGATCTGCTCCGATGCCGTCACACTGCCGCCCGGGCTGTTCACCCGCAGTACCAGCGCTTTCACTTCCGGATCCAGACGGGCTTCGCGGAGTTGTGCGGCAATAGTATCACTGCCGGCCATGCCCGGGGCATCGGGACCGTCAACGATAGCACCCTGAACCACAACCACGGCGATGTTACCGGTGGTCTTGCCCTGCGGCACGCCGATGTTCATGTTTTTGGCGTACTCGGTAAACGGAATCGCATTGATTGTGTTGTTTTTCTTATCCCAGCCGAAAGTTTTGGTCATTTCGGATTCAAACACGTTAGCCGGCATAATCTCATCAACCAGTTTTTGCGTGACGGCATAAGCGGCATTATCACCTTTTGCCGTTTTCATCAGAGCCAGCATCTGCTGTGCGCCCGGGAAAATGGTGTTCTTACCGGTTTTGCGGTTTTCCGCGAGACTGGTGAGATAGTTATCCCACAGCACACTGATAAAACGCTGTGTGGATTCGCGGGCTTCCGGTGACATATCATTGCGCAGCATCGGCTCAACCGCTGATTTATAGGTACCGACGCGGAAGATATGGGTTTTCACCTTCAGCATTTCCAGCAATTCGTTATAATACAGCGTATTGGTGGCGAAGCCGTAGATACCGACGCTGCCCTGCGGCGGCATATATATCTTGTCTGCATAGGATGCCAGGTAGTATTGAGCCTGATTATAATTGCCGCTGACGGCATAGACCCGCTTACCCTGTTTGCGGAATTCCGTGATGGTTTTGCCGATATACTGAAGTGACGGCTGGTCAGCACCAACGAAATCATCCAGCTTCAGGATCATTCCGGTAATATCCGGGTCGGTGGCGGCGGTACGGATAGTTTCCACCACATCAAACAGGGAGTTTTCCTGTAACTGACCGGAAGACGCGCCAAGCAATTGGAGAGAGAGACTTTCCAGCGGACTGTTACGGGTCAGCTGATCGACGACAACGCCGGAAAGATTTACATATAATGCTCCGGGTTCACGGCTGGTCTGAGTATCCTGCTCACTCAGCAGTGCATAGGCCCCGGCGGCTAACAGCAGTATGATGATAAAAAGGACATTGGCGACAAGCTGACGCACAAAATTCAGTAAACGCCAGCTCCATTTAAATATTCCGGCAATGATAGTCCATAAAGTATGCATGACGGCTCCAAAGACAAAGATGTCCTGCTATCGTAAAGAGGATGTGCGGATTTGTCAGCCTGAAAACGACACATTGCGGAAAATATAGGCAGTTAAGCAATCTATCCTTAAAAATAGTGAAAAAAGTGGTAGCTTATTAGCGACTAAAAAAGGGGAAAACCGATGGATGCACTGACATTACTACTCAATCGCCGTTCTGCTTCTCGTCTGACCACACCTGCGCCCGAAGGCGAAGCATTAAAAAATATTCTCAATGCCGGGATGCGTGCGCCGGATCATGGCGCGTTACAGCCCTGGCATTTTATCGTGATGCAGGATGACGGCATCATCAAATTCAGTCAGTTGCTCGAAAAAGCGGCAAAAACAGCCGGGCTCGGGCCGGAAGTGGAAGAGAAAGCCCGCAATGCGCCATTACGCGCACCGCTGATTATCACGGTTATCGCGAAAGTGAAGCCGGAACATAAAGTTCCTGAATGGGAGCAGGTTGCAGCGGCAGGTTGTTCGGTTCATGCGATGCAGATGGCTGCTGTGGCTCAGGGCTTCGGCGGGATCTGGCGCACCGGTTCGTGGACAAAGGACCCGGTGGTACGGGAAGGTCTGGGATGTGAGGAGCACGATAAAATTGTCGGCTTTCTGTATCTCGGCACTCCGGCACTGAAAGCGCCTGCCAAAGTGGCGGCACCGGATCTGACACCGTTTGTCACGTATTTCTGAGCGGATTGACGTTAACAAGGAGACTATCATGTCAGAAGCGGTGCGTTTAACGCAATACAGTCACGGCGCAGGTTGCGGCTGTAAAATTTCCCCGAAAGTGCTCGACACCATCCTGCACAGTGAGCAGGCAAAATTTATCGATCCTAATCTGCTGGTCGGCAATGAATCCCGTGATGATGCGGCGGTGTATGATATCGGTAATGGTACCGGCATCATCAGCACCACCGATTTCTTTATGCCGATTGTGGATGACCCGTATGATTTCGGCCGTATCGCGGCCACCAACGCCATCAGTGATATTTATGCTATGGGCGGCAAGCCGATTATGGCTATTGCGATCCTCGGCTGGCCGGTCGCCAAACTTGCTCCGGAAATTGCACAACAGGTGATTGAGGGCGGACGAGCTGTCTGCCGCGATGCCGGTATTTCACTGGCGGGCGGCCACTCTATTGATGCGCCTGAGCCGATTTTCGGCCTGGCGGTCACCGGTATTGTCCCGACAGATAAAATTAAACAAAATAACCGTGCAAAAGCCGGTTGTCAGCTGCTGCTGACCAAACCGCTGGGTATCGGCATTCTGACTACGGCTGAAAAACAGAGCAAACTGCGTCCGGAACATAAAAATCTGGCGCGTGACACCATGTGTCAGCTCAATAAACCGGGTGCGGACTTCTCTGAAATCGACGGCGTAAAAGCTATGACCGACGTGACCGGCTTCGGTCTGCTCGGCCACCTGAGTGAAATTTGTCAGGGTTCCGGGTTACAGGCCGTAATCCACACCGATTCTGTTCCGGTACTGCCTGGTGTGTATGACTATATTGCACAGGGTTGCTGCCCGGGCGGCACACAGCGTAACTTTGACAGCTACGGCCACCTTATCGGTGAAATGACCGACGTTCAGCGCAAACTGCTGTGTGATCCGCAGACATCCGGCGGCCTGCTGCTGGCGGTTGATCCGGCGGCGCGTGAGGAAGTGGAGGCAGTTGCCCGCAAATACGGCCTGACATTAAGCCCGGTCGGTGAACTGACTGAGCCGGACGCATCCCGTGCACTGATTGAAGTCACCGCATAAACATGCGTTTGTTTATTGCCGAAAAGCCCAGCCTCGCCCGTGCGATTGCGGATGTATTACCCAAACCGCACCAGCGGGGGGACGGCTTTATCCGCTGTGGTCAGAATGACTGTGTGACCTGGTGTGTCGGCCATCTGCTGGAACAGGCAGAGCCGGATGCGTATGATCCGCGTTATGCCCGCTGGAACCTGGCTGATCTGCCGATTATCCCGCAAAAATGGATCCTCAGACCCCGCGACGCGGTGGCGAAACAACTGCGCACCATCGGTACGCTGCTCAGTTCCGCAACGGAAGTTATCCACGCCGGAGACCCCGATCGCGAAGGGCAGTTGCTGGTGGATGAGGTACTGGATTTCCTGGAGCTCGCGCCGGAAAAACGTCAGCAGGTGCAGCGCTGTCTGGTCAATGACCTTAACCCGCAGGCGGTAACCCGGGCAGTGGATAAAATGCGTCTTAACCGTGATTTTATCCCGCTGTGTGTTTCGGCACTGGCACGGGCACGGGCAGACTGGCTCTACGGCATCAATATGACACGCGCTTACACTATTCTCGGCCGTAATGCGGGGTATAACGGTGTGCTTTCGGTCGGCCGGGTGCAGACCCCGGTGCTCGGGCTGGTGGTGCGGCGTGATGAGGAAATTGAAAACTTTGTGCCGCGCGATTTCTTTGAGGTACGGGCACATATTGTTACCCCGGCGGACGAACGTTTTACGGCAATGTGGGTGCCGAGCGAGGCGTGCCAGGATTATCAGGATGACGAAGGACGCCTGACTCACCGGCCGCTGGCGGAGCATGTGGTCAGCCGCATCACCGGTAAACCGGCCTTTGTGACCGATTTTCAGGATAAAACGGAAAATGAAATCGCGCCGCTGCCGTTTTCACTGTCTGCGTTACAGATTGAGGCTGCCAAACGCTACGGGCTGAGCGCCCAGGCAGTGCTGGATATCTGTCAGCGTCTGTATGAAACCCACAAACTGATTACCTATCCCCGTTCGGACAGCCGTCATCTGCCGGAAGAGCATTTTGCCGGGCGTCACAGTGTGTTCAATGCGATTTCTGTGCATACCCCGCATCTGCTGCCGCAGGATAACCTCGATGATTCGCAGCGTAACCGCTGCTGGGACGACAAAAAGGTCGATGCGCACCACGCCATCATTCCGACCGCCAAATCGGTCTCCGTGTCGCTCAGTGAGAATGAAGCCAATATCTACGAGCTGATCGCGCGTCAGTATCTGATGCAGTTTATGCCGGATGCACAATACCGCAAATGCGTGATTGAGCTGGATATCGCCAACGGCAAATTTGTGGCAAAGGCGCGTTTCCTTTCTCAGGCAGGCTGGCGGACCATGCTGGGTGCCAAAGAGCGTGACGAGGAAAACGAAGGTACACCGCTGCCGGTGCTGACCAAAGGGGATGAACTCCTGTGTGAGCGCGGTGAAGTGGTGGAGCGTCAGACTCAGCCGCCGAGACCCTTTACCGATGCCACGCTGCTGTCAGCAATGACCGGGATTGCCCGGTTTGTGAAAGATAAGGCGCTGAAAAAAGTACTGCGCGAAACTGACGGACTGGGCACTGAAGCGACCCGCGCCGGGATTATCGAACTGCTGTTCCGCCGCGAGTTTTTGTACAAAAAAGGGCGGAATATTCATTCGTCCCCGGCAGGGCGCGCACTGATTCATGTTCTGCCCGAAATGGCCACCTTACCGGATATGACGGCGCACTGGGAATCCACACTGACACAAATCAGTGAAAAACAGTATCGTTATCAGGATTTTATGGTGCCGTTGTCTGAAACACTGACCGGGCTGATAAACCAGGCCCGGCAGAACCGGAATGTCCGTGCTTTCCGTGATTTACCACCACCGCCGCAGGCGAAGAAGGCCGGCGCGAAAGGCAAAGGTAAAACCGCTGCGAAGGGCAAAGGGAAGACCGGCGGAAAAAAAGCGCCGCTACAGGAAGAAGAATAAAAAATGTCCCGCACTGCGGGACATTTTTTTATCAGCGGGTTAAATCAAATTCAGCCCAGATTGGCGCGTGGTCAGAGGGTTTTTCCATACCACGGATTTCATAATCAATGCCGGTGGCGGTACAGCGTGGTGCCAGCGAGTTGCTTGCCAGAATCAGGTCAATCCGCAGTCCCCGGTTGTCATCAAAGCCGCGTGAACGGTAATCGAACCACGAGAAACGGTCGTCTGCATCCGGATACATCGCGCGGTAAGTGTCAGTCAGTCCCCAGCTGAGCAGGCGATCCATCCACTCGCGCTCTTCCGGCAGGAAAGAGCATTTGCCGGTCTTCAGCCAGCGTTTGCGGTTGGCGTCACCAATTCCGATATCAATATCCTGCGGGCTGATATTCATATCACCCATAATAACAATCGGATCCTGGTTGGAGCGCCCGGACAGGTAGTCCTGTAAGTCCTGATAAAATTTGGTTTTCGCCGGGAATTTCAGCGGGTGGTCGCGGCTCTCTCCCTGGGGGAAATAACCGTTAATCACTGTCAGTACCCCGGCCGGGGTATCAATATCCGCCATAATCAGACGGCGCTGGGCATCTTCATCATCCCCGGCGAAGCCTTTGCGCACGGCAAGCGGCTCTGCTTTGGTCAGCAGGGCGACGCCGTAATGGGATTTCTGACCGTGATAAAAAATGTGGTAGCCGAGGTGTTTCAGGTCATCGAGCGGGAACATCTCGTCATGGACTTTGGTTTCCTGGAGGCCGATAACATCAGGCTGATGCTGTGCGATAATCGCTTCCAGCTGGTGAGGCCGGGCTCTTAACCCGTTAATGTTAAAAGAGACAAACTTCATAGAATTCCAACCGGTTGATGAGTTAACAACAAAAGAGTAACAGATCGCAGAAAAAAAGTAACCCGCCGGCAGAATAATAAAAACCGGCACACCCGGCAGGGGTTAATATATCTTAATTTTAATTGACAAAATAATCAGCATTAATAATGATTATTCTTTCTTCTGTACAGTGAAATGAAATGGGTGTGATAAAAATCGGAAGGAAGATTTTAGTGTTTATGTATTAATCTTTAAAATGAAATTTAATAAAACAGAATAATAAAAATATAACATTGCATTATTGTTATTGTATAAATTTTAATAAAAATCGTATTTAAACTCTTTGTGTAAGAAAAAAACACCAGAAATAAAGTCGTTACATATCAATAAGTAATTATTTAACTGATTATTTACTACAGCACAGGAATCGATATTATGTTTTTTTCAAGGAAGTTAGAAGCCTTTATGGCCGTTGTTGAATACGGCTCACTCAGCAAGGCAGCAAAAGTGATGAACAGGACAACCCCGCCGGTGGCGAAGTCTATCAAGGACTTTGAGATCTCGCTGGGTAAGCGTTTATTTAAACGCGAAAAATTTGGTATGAGCCTGACGCGGGAAGGAATGGAGTTGTACAATGATCTTAAGGATCTTTATATGCAGGAAAAAGAAATCACCAAAAAACATATCAGTGGAACGATATGTAATAAGGTGAATATATTTTATGACTGGGGGAAAAGTAAATATATTGCTGCACTGTACCGGACGGCATTCAAAGCAGGTATACAAATTAATATATTTCGTTTCCACTATGATTGTATTGATGAAATAAATGATTTCGAGGGCAATACGCTGATACTGTCGTCAGAGCAGGTTATCAGCGAACGTTTTAGGCTGCTGCGCCACTTACCGCAGGGACAAATCGGAATTTGCTGCCGTCGTTCACTGTTTCAGGACTGTGATAACAATTTACAGACATTATTATCCTCCTGTGTCTGGTTATGTGAGCCGTTATTATATGAAAGCCCGTTACTCAAAACATTATTGCTGCAGCACGGTGAGCAGAGCAAACATGAACATGTGCATCTGATCGATAATGTGAACAGTTATCTGCATCTGCTGATTGACGGAGATTATCTCTGCTTTATTGACGAACACCCGAAAACGCTGCCGTACAGCGATGAGCTGATTTTTCTGCCGTTATCGCAGAGTGAGGCGGAAAATCATTGTTATCTGTACAAATCGAAATCACACGCGAGTGTGCTGAACAAAATAATGGATTGTATTGAGAATATGAAATAACAGGAGAGAAGAGAGATGGTGGTGGGAGAAGGATTCGAACCTTCGAAGTCTGTGACGGCAGATTTACAGTCTGCTCCCTTTGGCCGCTTGGGTATCCCACCAAAAATCAAATTGTCTGTCCGTTCAGCTGTTGCCTTGGGACGGGCTGCATAATAGCAAATATGCGGACGCTGTAAAGTAAAAAAAGAGAAAAAATGTGTGGTCGTTGTTTTTTTGCCCGAAGTGCACGTTAACCGTGCAACTTCAGGCAATTAAGCCGTTATAAAATGACTGTACGGTTACCGTAAACGAATACCCGTTGTGTCAGAACACGCCCCAGGGCATGGCTGAGCACATTTTTTTCCACGTCACGACCGGCCATGACCATATCATCGGCGCTGTAAGTGTGGTCGACGTTAATCACGCTCTGGTGAATGATGGGACCTTCGTCGAGGTTATCATTCACATAGTGCGCGGTGGCACCGATAATCTTCACGCCGCGCTCATATGCCTGATGATAAGGCCGTGCGCCGATAAAGGCCGGCAGGAAGGAGTGGTGGATGTTGATAATCTGGTTCGGATAGTGCTGCACAAATGCCGGGGTCAGCACACGCATGTATTTCGCCAGCACGACGTAATCCGGCTGATACTGATCAATCTGCTGAATGATCTGCATATCATGCTGCTCACGGGTCAGTCCGTCGTGGCTGATATGATGGAACGGAATACCAAACTGTGTGACCAGATGAGACAGCAGATCGTGGTTGCCGATAACCGCTGCAATTTCAACATCCAGACCGCCGTAGGCGCTTTTCATCAGGATATCGCCGAGGCAGTGTGCTTCTTTGGTCACCATAATGACAATGCGGCGGCGTCCGGCGGTGGTTAATTCGCGTGTGGAGCCTTTCGGCAGGGCATCATCCAGGTCGGCCAGCAGGGTTTCATCGTTAAAAATCCCTTCCAGCTCGGTGCGCATAAAAAAGCGGCCGGTACGGTGATCAACGAATTCATTGTTCTGGACAATATTGAGCTGATGCTTGTAACAAATATTGGTGATCTTGGCGATAAGACCTTTTGCGTCAGGGCAAATGGTTCGCAGAATTTTTTTCTGGCTCGTCAGGTGTTGCATGGAAGGTGTGGATCCTTAATAACTGATGTCGGTGATGTTTGTTTACAGAAGGTGCCTGTCCGGTGTCAGGCACAGCATTTTTTATATTTTTTTCCGGAGCCGCAGGGGCAGGGATCATTACGGCCGGTCTGTGGTTTTACGCGGTCGAGGTACATCCAGCCACCGTCAGTCAGGCGAAAACGGGAACGTTCGTGAATGAATTGTTTATCTTCGGACTTTTTATCAATAAAGCAAGCACAAAATTCAACGAAAGCCTCGTCCGGCGCGGTGCCGGGCTGAAAATCAATGACATTCAGTCCCAGCCATTCTGTTTCACCGAACCCAGCGGTCAGTTCTGTCCGCAGTGCTTCCGCGCGTGCCGGCGGATACCATGTCCGGATCAGATGATCAGCATTATGGGTGACAAACGCACTGTAACGCGAACGCATCAGTGCCCGCGCATCGGGGGCGGACTGCGCACCGGAAAGATAAGGCTGGCAACACTGTGCAAAAGTATCCCCGCTGCCGCACGGGCAGGGATCGGTATCTGTAAAATGAGACATAATTATCAAATAATGTGTTCAGGGTAAATAATCGTAAGGAACAGAGCTCAGATGCTACCGGAAATAGCGATCACACGCTATCCTTAATCTCAGCAGCAGTGCGGGAGCAGCGGCATTCCCGGTGTTCCGGGCACGCTGGGTTGTGAGGCCGGGCAGAAAGGGGATGCGATGAAGCAGGCACTGGACGGAAAACGATTGTTAGTCATCGATGACGACCCGGCATTCAATATGGCGCTGTCATCCTATCTGCGCCTTCTCGGTGCCACGGTGTTATCTGCCGGTGACGGTGCGCGCGCATGGGAATGTATAGAACAGGGCTTTCAGCCGGAACTGATTTTCTGTGACCTCAATATGCCGGTGATGACCGGCGCGGAATTTATTGCCCGGTCACAGTCGGATTTACCGGCCATTCCGGTGATTGTTATCTCTGCGACACAAAAAATGTCGGATATCGATGAAGTGCTGCGTCTCGGGGCAAAAGATGTGTTGTTAAAACCCCTGAACAGGCTGGAAGAAGTGAAAAAATTATGTTTGTCCCACCTGTATCCGTCATTTTTCTCACCGGGGGTGCTGGAAAATAATGATCTCTCCGGGATCTGGGCTCAGTTACAACATAATGTGGATGATGTTTTACGTTTATTAAAACAGCTGAATCCGCCGCCGAGCCAGGTGCTGGCCAATTATCAGATCCGCTATGCGCAATTATCTGATAGCTGCCGGGCGGGGCTGGTATTTGATGTGGCAGAATTTTCTGATAATGAAGTGGCGTTTTATTGTCTCGATATCAGTCAGAATACCGGCAACGGCCCGCTGATGGCGATGTTAATCCGCGTCATCTTTAACGATCTGCTAAAACGCTATATTCATAATCACCACCGGAAATTACCGAGCATGACCGCCATCTTAAATAAGCTGAACCGGTTATTACAGGACGCAGGTATTCCGGGACAGCTGCCGCTGCTGCTGGGGTATTATCACACCCGGCGTAAGTCGGTGTTATTGTCCAGTGCCGGTATCAGTGCGGAATTACGCTCTGACAATCATGTGATCCGCGTTAACCGGGGTATTCCGCTGGGGACACTCTCTTCTGTTTATTCCAGTCAGATAAGTGAATTCAGCCGCCATCTGCAATGCCGGATCTGGAACAGCAGCAGTCAGATTAAATTAAGCCTGACCCCCGGACCGCATCAGGGATAATTACCGGACTTTACCAACCCGTTCAGATATTAAACATCTCTTAACAGTAAACCGCATTTACGCGGCACAGAGTATTTATCCCGGAAAATTAGCTGGTATACTCAGTCTCATTATTTTTTATAAATCGCGTATTTATTCTGTTTATGCGCATTGAGGATGATGTATGTCAGTGCAGAAAAATAAAGTACACAAGGCTGTGATCCCGGTTGCAGGATTAGGAACACGTATGCTGCCGGCCACAAAAGCGATTCCGAAAGAAATGCTGCCGCTGGTGGATAAACCGCTTATTCAGTATGTGGTGAATGAATGTATCGCGGCGGGGATCACTGAAATTATTTTAGTGACCCACTCATCAAAAAACTCCATTGAAAACCATTTCGATACCAGCTTTGAACTGGAAGCCATCCTGGAAAAACGTGTAAAACGTCAGTTGCTGGATGAAGTTCAGTCAATCTGCCCGCGTCACGTTACTATCATGCAGACCCGTCAGGGGATCGCCAAAGGACTTGGTCACGCCGTATTATGCGCCAGACCAATGATTGGTGATGAGCCTTTCGCCGTGGTATTGCCGGATGTGATTATTGACGAATACAGCACTGACCTGACGAAATTCAACCTCAGAGAAATGATCGCGCGTTATGAAGAACACGGTGCAAGCCAGGTAATGGTCGATCCGGTTCCGCAGGAAATGGTGGCAAATTACGGCGTGGTGGATTGCCACGGTGAAAGCCTGGCCGCCGGTGAAAGCAAACCGATGTTTGCCGTGGTGGAAAAACCGGAACCGGCTAAAGCACCGTCGAATATGTCTATCGTCGGGCGTTATGTGCTTTCCCAGGATATCTGGCCGCTGCTGGGGAAAACTGCCCCGGGGGCCGGTGATGAGATCCAGCTGACTGACGCTATCGCCATGCTGATTGAAAAAAATCCGGTGGAGGCGTACCGTCTGGTAGGCCGCAGCCATGACTGCGGCGACAAAATGGGCTATATGAAAGCCTTTGTCGAGTACAGCATGCGTCATAAGCACCTGGGCCGTGAATTCTCAGACTGGCTGAAAACATTACAGAATTAATAATTGTTGCAATAGGTGAACTATGAAAGTAACCGTATTTGGAATCGGATATGTCGGTCTGGTGCAGGCGACTGTACTGGCGGAAGTCGGCCATGATGTCATGTGTGTCGATGTTGATGCAAAAAAAGTGGAAAACCTGAAAAATGGTGTGATCCCGATTTTTGAACCGGGCCTGACCCCGCTGGTGAAGAAAAACTATGAAGAAGGCCGTTTAAGCTTCACCACGGATGCGGCACTGGGTGTGGCACACGGCACACTGCAATTCATCGCGGTCGGTACACCGCCGGATGAAGACGGCTCTGCGGATCTGCAATATGTCACCGCGGTTGCCCGTACTATTGCACAGCATATGCAGGACTACAAAGTGGTTATCGATAAATCCACCGTTCCGGTCGGTACCGCGGATAAAGTTAACGCCACGATTAAAGCCACACTGGCTGAACGCGGCGCGGATATTGCCTATGACGTGGTGTCCAACCCTGAATTCCTGAAGGAAGGGGCGGCGGTTGCTGACTGCATGCGTCCTGAGCGCATTGTTATCGGCTGTGATAATGATCGTGTTATCGATATTATCCGCGAACTGTATGAGCCGTTTAACCGTAATCACGACCGCATGATTGTGATGGATATCCGCAGTGCGGAGCTGACCAAATACGCGGCAAACTGCATGCTGGCGACAAAAATCAGCTTTATGAATGAGATCTCCAACCTGGCGGAAATGCTGGGCGCGGATATTGAGAATGTGCGCCAGGGTATCGGTTCTGACTCCCGTATCGGTTATCACTTTATTTATCCGGGCTGCGGCTACGGCGGTTCCTGCTTCCCGAAAGACGTGCAGGCGCTGATCCGCACCGCGGAACATATCGGCTTTACCCCGCGCATTCTGCGTGCGGTGGAAGAAGTGAACGAACAGCAGAAATACAAACTGCCGTCCTTTATCAAACGTCATTTCGGTGAAAACCTGGAAGGTAAAACCTTCGCGGTCTGGGGCCTGTCTTTTAAACCGAATACCGATGATATGCGTGAAGCCTCCAGTCGTATCCTGTTACAGGAATTATGGGCCGCCGGTGCCAAAGTTCAGGCGTATGACCCGGAAGCGATGCAGGAAGCGCAGCGTATTTTCGGGCTGCGTGATGACCTGGCGCTGATGGGTACCAAAGAAGCGGCACTGCATAATGCGGATGCACTGGTTATCTGTACTGAGTGGCAGAGTTTCCGTGCGCCGGACTTCGATGCTATCAAAGCAGGACTGAAAACCCCGGTTATTTTTGACGGACGTAACCTTTATGACCCGGAACGTTTAGAAAATCGCGGCTTTATCTATTATGGTATAGGCCGTGGTGCTTCCATTAATCCGGTAATCTGAGTCTGAATATGAAAATACTTGTAACCGGCGCGGCTGGTTTTATTGGTTATCATGTCTCGCAGCGCCTGCTTGAGCAGGGGCACGAGGTTGTCGGTGCTGACAACCTGAATGACTATTATGATGTGAATCTCAAACAGGCCCGTCTTGATCTGTTATTACCGCATCCGCAATTTCAGTTTTTTAAAATGGATTTGTCGGAGAAAGCGGCTGTCAGTGAGCTGTTCGCCGCACAGAAATTTGAGCGGGTGATCCACCTGGCGGCACAGCCGGGCGTGCGTTACTCCATCCAGAACCCGATGGCGTATATTGACGCGAATATTCTGGGGCATATGAATATTCTGGAAGGGTGCCGTCATCATAACGTCGGGCATCTGATCTACTCCTCCTCAAGTTCTGTATACGGTCTGAACCGCAAACAGCCGTTCTCTGTTGAGGATGATGTGGACCATCCGGTGTCGTTGTATGCGGCAACGAAAAAAGCCAATGAATTAATGTCACACAGTTATTCACATCTTTATCATCTGCCGACAACCGGTCTGCGGTTCTTCACCGTCTACGGCCCGTGGGGTCGTCCGGATATGGCGTTATTTAAGTTTGTGAAAGCCATGCTGGACGGAAAACCGATCGATGTGTATAACCACGGCAATATGGTGCGCGATTTCACCTATGTCGGTGATATTGCGGAAGCGGTGGTGCGTCTGGTGGATGTGGTTCCGGCGGTAAATAATGACTGGACGGTGGAAGAAGGGCTGAAGTCAGCCAGCTCTGCGCCGTACAAAATTTATAATGTCGGTAACGGTCAGCCGACCCGGCTGGGTGATTTTATTCAGGCGATTGAAACGGCGCTGGATATTAAAGCTGACAAACACTATATGGATATGCAGGATGGTGATGTGTTATCCACTTGTGCAGACTCCTCCGAATTGTATAAAACGATTGGTTTCTCACCGGATACGCCGGTTAATTACGGCGTACAGCAGTTTGTTGACTGGTATATGTCGTTTTATCACGGAAAAAAATAAATAACAGCAACGGTTATAAGTATAAAAAGGAGGCGAAAGCCTCCTTTTTGCTGTCCGTCTGACCGGCAGATATAAAAAAGCCCTTCAGAGAAGGGCTTTTCCGGCAGATATTATCACTTACTTGATTAAGAAATCGTTCAGAGATTTACCTTCGTTATCGATAGCTTGTTTGATCACAGCTGGTGTACGGCCCTGGCCGGTCCAGGTTTTGCTTTCACCGTTTTCATCGATATATTCGTATTTGGCAGGGCGCTGAGCACGCTTGGATTTGCGGGCTGTTTTGCCTGTACCCATAGACTGAATTAATTCTTCCGGGTTGATATTCTGCTTTTCAAGCAGCTGACGGAATTCTTCTAATTTACGGGTGCGCTCTTCTTCTTTAGCCTGAGCCTGGGATTCTTCCAGACGGCGTTCTTCAACAACAGAAGTCAGCTTTTCCAGAATTTCTTCTAAAACTTCTAAGCTGGATTCTCTCGCCTGAGCGCGAAGAGTACGGATATTATTAAATGGCTTCAAAGATTCACTCATAATCCTGGTCTCAAATTAAATGTTGGCTGGTGTATAGATAATAATAGATTGCTATTTAAAAATCTGCAATAGCAAATTTCGGAGTAAGGTTAAAACACATTTTTTTTAAAAGCAATTATTTCTGAGGAATAATAAGGGTCTTTTTGGCTTTTCGTTTAAATTTGATAAGGGGACGGGGTGAAAATGCGTTGATGTTCAGCATCTTCATAAAAATTGTTCATAAATGTGGTAGGGAATACAAATTATATTTAACCTTATCTTATGTAAAGAAACGTTATTCTTCGCTCCCGGTATAATGAAAAACAGGATAAAGCGAAGGATACCTGATAACAACAGTGAATATCCGGTATGTAACCATGACCTGTGTGAATTTACGTGTGCGATGAACTCAGGATATTGTGCATGCGATCACGGCATGTGTGAAATACAGATTGCGCTGTTTTTAACACTAATGTGTTAGTATTGTCCCGGATCTTGAATGTGTAAGGGGAGAGAGCCGGTGGCTCAGCTTTATTTTTATTACTCCGCAATGAATGCGGGAAAATCGACAGCGTTACTGCAGTCATCCTATAACTACAATGAACGCGGCATGCGCACGCTGATATTTACCGCAGAGATAGACAACCGCTATGAGCAGAGCAAAGTCACCTCACGTATCGGCCTGAGCGCCGATGCACGGGTCTTTGGCCCTGAGACGGACGTCAGCTCGGTTATTATCCGTGAACATCAGCAGACACCCGTACACTGCGTATTAATCGATGAATGCCAGTTCCTGACCAAAGCACAGGTGGAACAGCTCTGCTGTATCGTCGACGATATTGATATCCCGGTTCTGTGTTACGGGTTACGCACAGACTTTAAAGGTGAGTTATTCAGCGGCAGCCATTATTTATTAGCCTGGGCGGATAAATTAGTTGAATTAAAAACTATTTGTTATTGCGGACGAAAAGCCAGCCGTGTTTTACGTTACGACGGACAGGGGCGGGTTATGTCAGATGGTGCACAAATTGACATCGGCGGTAATGAAAAATATGTATCCGTCTGCCGCAAACATTACAATGAAGCGATACGCGAAGTAAAAGCAGCAGAATATCGGTCATAAATCAGGGAAGCCTCTCTGTTATACAAAAAGTGCCGGGCGTCATTGTCCGGCTTTTTTATATCCGCTGCGGATTGCGCCGGATATCAAAAAACACCGGAACGGTTTCTGCAGGGAAAGTGATGAGGCGGTATTTGAGTCAGCAGGGATAAAATACCGGTGAATACCCCCGGGAGTTACCACAGTTTTGTAACGGGTATTAAGTGAAATATTAAAAACCGGCTGTTCCGGAAAACATGATCAAAAGTGAACAGCTGTTAATACAAAGACAATTATTTAATAATTATTATGAGACGGATATAAAAAAGCCCTCCGGGGAGGGCTTTATGGTTATTATTTGCCGGATTGATGATTATTTCTTAGCATTCCGTTTGGCAATCGGTTTTGGCGCCGCAACAGGAACAGATTCGTCATAGGTGCGTCCGTAATAGGTATCCAGCATGATTTGTTTTAATTCTGCAATCAGCGGATAACGCGGGTTTGCACCGGTACACTGGTCATCAAAGGCATCTTCGGACAGTTTATCCAGTTTTGCCAGGAATTCGGCTTCCGGCACACCGGCTTCACGGATGGATTTCGGGATCCCCAGAGATGCTTTGATTTCATCCAGCCAGATCAGCAGTTTTTCAATCTTCTGCGCGGTACGGTCACCGGCAGCACTCAGTTGCAGATGGTCAGCAATCTCCGCGTAACGGCGGCGCGCCTGCGGACGGTCATACTGGCTGAACGCAGTCTGTTTGGTCGGGTTATCGGTAGCGTTATAACGGATGACGTTACAGATGAGCAGGGCATTAGCCAGACCGTGCGGAATATGGAACTCAGAGCCCAGTTTGTGCGCCATGGAGTGACATACCCCGAGGAAGGCGTTGGCAAACGCGATACCGGCGATAGTCGCGGCATTATGTACGCGTTCACGGGCAACCGGGTTCTTCGCACCTTCGTGATAGCTGGCCGGTAAAAACTCTTTCAGCAGTTTCAGCGCCTGTAATGCCTGGCCGTCAGAGAATTCGTTTGCCAGCACGGATACATACGCTTCCAGTGCGTGAGTGACCGCATCCAGCCCGCCGAACGCGGTGAGGGATTTCGGCATGTTCATCACCAGGTTGGCATCAACAATCGCCATATCCGGGGTCAGCGCATAGTCCGCCAGCGGGTATTTCTGGCCGGTGGTATCATCTGTCACAACTGCAAACGGAGTCACTTCAGAACCGGTACCGGATGTGGTGGTGATAGCAACCATTTTTGCTTTCACGCCCATTTTCGGGAACTTATAGATACGTTTACGGATATCCATAAAGCGCAGTGCCAGTTCCTCAAAATGGGTTTCCGGATGCTCATACATCACCCACATAATTTTGGCTGCATCCATCGGGGAGCCGCCGCCGAGGGCAATAATCACGTCCGGTTTGAAGCTGTTCATTTGCTCTGCGCCTTTGCGGACCACAGAAAGTGTCGGGTCAGCTTCCACTTCAAAGAAAATTTCCACTTCCATACCGTAGGATTTCAGCACACGGGTGACTTCATCCACATAGCCGTTATTGAACAGATAGCCGTCAGTCACGATAAAGGCGCGTTTTGCACCGTCACCGGCGATCTCTTCCAGGGCAACCGGCAGAGAACCACGGCGGAAATAGATAGATTTCGGAAGTTTATGCCACAACATATTTTCAGCTCGTTTTGCCACGGTTTTGGTGTTGATCAGATGTTTCGGTCCGACGTTTTCGGAAATGGAGTTACCACCCCAGGAGCCGCAACCCAGTGTCAGTGACGGAGACAGTTTGAAGTTATACAGGTCGCCGATCCCACCCTGTGATGCCGGGGTGTTAATCAGGATACGTGCGGTTTTCATCTTCTCACCGAAGAATTTCACGCGCTCCGGCTGGTTGTCCTGATCGGTATATAAGCAGGAGGTGTGGCCGATCCCGCCCATTTCCACCAGTTTTTCCGCTTTGATCACCGCGTCTTCAAAATCTTTGCCGCGGTACATGGCTAACAGCGGGGAGAGTTTTTCGTGTGCAAACGGCTCGGATTCATCCACTACGGAGACCGCACCGATAAGAATTTTGGTCCAGGCAGGTACTTCGATACCGGCCATTTCAGCAATTTTCACCGCAGACTGACCGACAATTTTCGCATTCAGTCCGCCGTTGAGCAGAATGATGTCCTGAACGGCTTTCAGCTCTTTGCCTTTCAGAATATAACCGCCGTGGGTTTCAAAACGTTCTTTGACCTGCTCATACACATCATCCACTACGATAACCGATTGCTCAGAGGCACAAATCACGCCGTTATCGAAGGTTTTTGACATCAGAATAGAGGCCACCGCGCGTTTGATATCAGCGGTTTCATCAATTACGACAGGGGTGTTACCCGCGCCCACACCAATGGCCGGTTTACCGGAACTGTAGGCGGCTTTCACCATGCCCGGCCCGCCGGTGGCGAGGATCAGGTTGGTATCAGCGTGATGCATCAGGGCATTGGACAATTCCACTGACGGCTCGTCGATCCAGCCGATAATATCTTTCGGGGCACCGGCGGCAACAGCCGCGTTGAGGACAATCTCTGCTGCTCTGTTGGTGGCTTTTTTCGCACGCGGATGCGGGGAGAAAATGATCCCGTTACGGGTTTTCAGGCTGATCAGCGCTTTAAAAATTGCGGTGGAGGTCGGGTTAGTGGTCGGGACGATACCGCAGATAATACCGATAGGTTCTGCGATGGTGATGGTGCCGAAGGTCGGGTCTTCCGATAAGATGCCGCAGGTTTTCTCATCGCGGTAGGCGTTATAGATATATTCAGAAGCAAAATGGTTTTTGATCACTTTATCTTCAATAATACCCATGCCGGACTCTTCAACCGCCAGTTTTGCCAGCGGGATACGGGCATCTGCTGCGGCGAGTGCCGCGGCCCGGAAGATAGCATCCACCTGTTCCTGGGAGAAACCGGCAAACTCGCGCTGAGCTTTCTTCACGCGGACAACTAATTCATTGAGTTCGGTAACGTTCGTTACGGCCATACAGATCACTCCTGATAAATTGTTAAACTTTTTAAGCAAATCAGCGGATTGATACAATTTGATTATAGCGGTGATATCTTCCGGTAACTAAATCGATTTTGCCGGTAACATAATGCAGATATGCCCGCTGATTTGCTTAAAAAGCCCGTCAGGTCTTTCTGTTCACATTATAGTTGAATCGATTCAACTATAATGAAAGCAGCTTAACATTCAGGGGAAATATTAAAGTGATCTAAATCACAAATGTATCAAGCTGACACCATTCAGCATGAGTCAAAACGGGAACAATACGGAGTGACGGGAATGGTATCGGGTTTCAATTTCACAGAAGAACTGATGATTGTCTGAAATTCAGGCAGAAGTAAGGCGATATAACTGTATCGAATCAGCCGGAAGCAGAAAATATTCTGCGTAAAGCAATTCCTTTTCCTGCACATTCAACGGTATGATGTCTGTGTTAATAATCACATTTATAATTATTACAACCCCCAGGCGATAGCCTGCTGTTATTATCAGCAGGCTATCACTGTATTATCATCAGGTTGAGGATCCTTTGTGGGCAACACTTTGCTGGATTTTTCCGGTTATTTAAAATTTTTTGTCGGCTTATTTGCCTTAGTCAACCCGGTCGGTATTTTGCCGGTCTTTATGAGCATGACAAATTATCAGACTGCCGCAGTGCGCAATAAGACCAACATGATTGCGAACTTTTCGGTGGCCGTGATTTTGTGCACATCACTTCTGGTCGGCGATAAGATCCTCATTATGTTCGGTATTTCCATCGAATCTTTCCGGATAGCGGGGGGGACACTGATTGTCCTCATCGCCATGTCCATGATCAGCGGTAAGCTGGGGGAAGATAAGCAGAACAAACAGGAGCAGTCGGAAACGGCTATCCGCGACAATATCGGTGTGGTGCCGCTGGCGCTGCCGCTGATGGCGGGGCCGGGGGCTATCAGTTCCTGTGTGGTCTGGAGTGCCCGCTGGCAGGGCTGGCAGAACTTTTTCGGACTGGCGCTGACCAGCATCGTATTCGCGTTCTGCTGCTGGCTGTTGTTCCGCTCCGCGGGACTGTGGGTAAAATACCTCGGACAAACCGGCATCAACGTAGTGACCCGTATTATGGGTCTGATGCTGATGTCATTAGGTATTGAGCTGATCATTACCGGCATGAAAATGAGTTTCCCGGGATTATTGTCATAATCACGTAGTTCATTATTATCAGAACGGGGCCATCGGCCCCGTTTTTATATCTCTTAGTTCTCCATCCGGTGGTCGCCGCGCAGCAGGGCGGCGCGATCAAATTCCCGTTCAATTTTCCCGTTCGCCATAAATGCCGCCCGGTCTGACATATGCGCCACCACATCCGCATCGTGACTGACCAGCAGATAGGTCATGCCGTGGGCGGTTTTCAGATGATTAAGCAGATTGAGAATTTCCGCCTGCACAGACATATCAAGTGCGGATGTTGGTTCATCGAGTAACAGGATTTGTGGGCGCAGCATCAGGGCACGGGCAATAGCAATGCGCTGGCGCTGTCCGCCGGAGAGCTGATGCGGATAACGCTGTGCCACATCCGGCGGCAGCCCGACAGATACAATGGCCTCTGCCACCCGGTTGCCGATGTCATTTTCGCGGTGAATGCGTAATGGTTCGGAAAGCGCCCGGTGAATAGTATGGAACGGATGCAGAGACGCATAAGGATCCTGAAAGACCATCTGCACATTGCGGCGCAAAGCCCCCTGATAACGCTGGCCGGGGTGGATATGCTGTGACAGCAGTTGCACGCCGCCCAGCCATTCCCGCTGTAATCCGGCGATCACCCGCAAAATGGTGGATTTTCCACAGCCGGACTCACCGATAAGACTGAACGTCTCTCCGGCATTGAGATGAAAACCGGCCTGACAAACCACCTGCCGCTGTCCGAAGCTGACGGAAAGATTATTAACTTCAATAATCGGCGCTGAATTATTTTCCGGCATGATGTGTCTCCTGAGTCAGTAACGCCTGCAGGGCGGTGCGATCCAATACCGGCAAATCGGTGCCGTAAGTCTGTGCATCCGGGCGGCAGGTCCATAATGTGCGGGTGTAAGGATGTGTTGCCTGCGGCAGTTGTGCGGCGGGCAGTTCATCCACCTGCTGACCCTGATACATCACCATCACGCGCTGACAATGGGCCGCTACCAGCGGCAAATCGTGGCTTATCAGCAGAAGCCCCATCCGGCGCTCCTCACACTGGCTGACAATCAGCTCCAGAATCTGGTGGCGCAGCCGGGCATCCAGGGCGGAGGTCGGCTCGTCGGCAATTAAGACCGAAGGGTTGTTGATCAGGCCAATCGCAATCATGGCACGCTGTCCCATACCACCGGAAAGTTGTCCCGGATAGCGGGAGAGCGCCTGTTCTGATAACCCGGCGGCACGGGCCATTTCAAAAACACGGTCGCGGCGATCAGATTTGTTCAGTGTCTGATGACGCAGCAGGGATTCTTCAATCTGCTGATACAGATTTCTGACCGGATTCAGCGCATAGCGCGGATCCTGCATGATCATGGCAATGTCATTGCCGCGCAGTGCCGCCCACTGTTTTTCCCGCAGAGACAGCAGGGAGGTCTGACCGAATGTCAGTGTATCCGCACTGACAATCCCCGGTTTGCGCACCAGGCCCATCAACGCTCTGGCGGTCATGGATTTGCCGGAACCGGATTCCCCGACCAGCGCCAGCCGCTCCTGCCCCAGGGTAAAGGAGATATTTTTCACCACTTGTGCGCGGGGGTAATCCACACACAAATTACGGACACAAATAAGCGGCTCAGTCATGTTGCGGCTCCATAATATCCCGTAAACCATCACCCAGAAGATTGAATGCCATACCGGCAATCAGAATGGCCGCGCCGGGAACGGCGGCTATCCACCACTGGTCAAAAATAACCTGCATACCATCAGCAATCATGGCTCCCCATTCCGCCATCGGCGGTTGTGCGCCCAGCCCGAGGAAACCCAGACCGGCGGCCGCCAGGATAATGGTGGCGAGATCCAGTGCCAACCGGACAATAGCTGACGGCAGACAGAGCGGCAGAATGTGTCCCCACAGCAGACGCAGACCACGGATCCCCAGCATTTCCGCACTGGCCAGATAATCACTGTTGCGCAGATGGCGGATTTCACTGCGTGCCTGGCGGGCATAGGCGGGCCACGAGGTCAGGGCGAGAGCCAGTGCGCCGTTAATCAGCCCCGGGCCGAGAATAGCAACAAAGGCAAACGCGAGGATCAGGCGCGGCATCGACATGACAATATCGGTAAAGCGCATCAGAATCGTTTCCACCCAGCGGCCGTAAAATCCGGCCAGAATGCCGATCAATAACCCGGCGGGCAGGGTGATTGCTGCGACCAGTGCAACCAGACCAAACATCGGGCGGGTGCCGTAGATCAGGCGGGAGAGCACATCACGTCCGTAGCTGTCCGTTCCGAGCCAGTGTTGAGCATCCGGTGCCAGCAGGCGTTGTGCCGGGTTTTGCAGTACCGGGTCATAAGGGGCGAGCCACGGCGCAAACAACGCCACCAGCAGCAGAAACAGAATAATCAGGGTGCCCGTCAGCGCGGACGGGGAACGGCGGATTTTCGGCAGTAATGTCATGATTTCACCCGCGGATCCGTTAAACGCACAATCATATCTGTCACGTTATTAATAAAGATAAAGCAGATACCGATCACCAGGGTCCCGCCCATTACGGCGGTGGTATCCCCGGCAAATAAGGCGGCGGTCAGGTAACGGCCGATGCCGGGCCAGGAAAAGACCGTTTCGGTCAGTACCGCGCCCTCCAGCATCCCTGTATAGGCAAGGGCAATCACTGTGATCAGCGTCCCCCGGATATTCGGCAGCACATGACGGAACAGTACCTGCATGTCGGTATTGCCTTTGGCGCGGGCCAGCGTGACATACTCTTTATTCATTTCACTCAGACAGGCGGCGCGCGTCAGCCGGGTGATCCCCGCCAGGCAAAAATAGGCCAGTAACGACACCGGCAGGATCAGGTGTGCCACCGCATTGGTAAATGCGCTGGGGTCATCGGACAACCAGGTGTCGATCAGCACAAAACCGGTTTTCGCCTCGACGGTATACTGGTAGATATCATCCAGCCGCCCCGGGCCGGGGCTCCATTGCAGCGTGGCGTAGAACAGCAGCAGCATCAGCAGTCCCAGCCAGAAAACCGGTACTGAGTTGCCGAGGAGTGTCAGGGTGCGGATGATAAAATCAAATGGTGTTCCGGCATAACGGGCGCATAACACGCCGCAGAGAATGCCGAGCGAAGCGCCGATCAACAGTGAGAGCGTCGCCAGTTCAATGGTCGCGGGCAGGGTGGTCAGCACGCCGTCGAGCACCGGCTGTCCCATAGAGGAAGCCATGCCGAGATCGCCGTGCAGCAGACGCTCTGCATAATGCCAGAACTGAATATAGACGGGTTGATCGAGCCCCAGCTCCAGCCGTACCTGCTCATAGGTCTCATGGCTGGCGTGATCGCCGACAATCTGTAATACCCGGTCAACCGGTGAGAGTGCCGACAATGCAAAGGTGATCACCAGTAATCCGAGCAGTGTCAGCGCAAGGGTAAAAATACCCTGAAGCGTCACACGCAGCGTATGGCGAAACAGTGTTCCGGCAGGGGAAATATCGGACATACAGCAGTTCCTGAATAAAAACAAAACACACAAACCCCGTCAGCGATACTGACGGGGTGATAACCGGAAAATCAGCAGATTATTTGGTGACTCTGTCGTAATACACCATGTCAGCGTTCAGTCCCTGCTGATAGCCTTTCACATTGTCACGCAGTACCACCTGGTTTTGTCCCTGTGCCATAAAGACATACGGAGAACTGCGCTGTAATTCTTCCTGCATGGCGGTATACATTTGCGCACGTTTGGCTTTATCCGGCTCAGCGACCGCTTTCAGCGTGGTTTGTGATAACTGAGGAATATCCCAGCCGTTCAGCCACGCAACAGTGCTGCTCTTGCCGTCATTAAAGGCGAAGGCGCTGGCATTGGAATGGGCATCAAAATAGTCCGGGATCCAGAAACGAATGGCCGCCTGATGCTGGCGTGCCCGTACACGGGAATAGACCTGGCTGCCCGCCGCCGGTAATAATTCCACTTTGATACCGCCCTGAGCAAAACTGGCCTGAAGTGACTGAGCGATAGTGATATACGGTGGCTTGTTTTCCACATCGAGGGTGAAATGGGCATCTTTAATCCCGGCGTTTGCCAGAATCTCTTTGGCTTTGGCCGGATCAAATTTATACGGGTTATTTTCCAGCGCGCCCGGTAAACCGACCGGCAGGAAGCTCTGATGAATAAAATACTGGCCTTTCAGTAGATCGCGGGTAATGCCTTCATAATCCACCAGATAACGGGCCGCTTCCCACAATGCCGGGTTTTTCAGCAGCGGATTGGCGCTGTTGCCGGTGTTGAACGCCATATAATCCTGCTCGGCGGACGGAATATTTTCCACCCGTACCCCGGCGCTGTTTTTCAGTGCCGCAGTCTGGTCTGCACCCAGTTCACGGGCAATATCCGCATCACCCTGCTGAATCAGCAGACGGCGGGAAGCCGGATCCGGCACGTTTTTAATAATAATGGACGGGATTTTCGCCTCGCCGGTGGAGACATGCGGGTTAGCGGCCATCACAATCGCCTGGTTTGGCTGATAGACCTTCAGGGAATAAGCACCGCTGCCGGCAGAATGCATTTTCAGCCAGGCATTACCGAAGTCATTATTTTTAATATTCGGTGTCACCAGTTTTTCGTCCACCACTGAGGCTATCGGGGTGGACAACAGATTCAGTGCCACATCCGGGCTGATATCCGCACTCCATTTTATTTTCAGGGTGCGGTCGCCGGTTTTTTCAAACTGCTGCGCGATATTCTCTTTATTCCAGCCAAGAATATTGAGAATAAACGCAGGCGATTTATTCATGACCACAGCGCGCTGGTAAGAGAAGATAATATCTTCCGGGCGTACCGGGTTGCCGGAGGCAAATTTTGCATTCTCTTTAATCCGGACGGTCAGGGTTTTATTGGTGGCATCGGCCTGCCAGTCTTCCAGCAGGATAGCGTCAAGCTGCTCCGGATTATCACGGTTCGGCTGTACCAGGCGCTGATATAAGCTGGGAACGGTCTGGATACTGGACAGTTCATTACTTTCTGCCGGATCCAGACTGACAATATCATCCAGGCTCTGGACAACAATTAAGGTATTCGGTGGTGTGGCGGCAAATGCGGAGACGGAAAAGAGCAGAGCCAGTGACGCTGCCGGATATGTTTTTTTCATATATTTCCCCTGAAACGCGGTGTTATTGATTTTTTGTAATACTGACACGTTAAAAAAAACGGCGCTGTTTTGCAAAGTCTGTTACGTGCTTGTTTATAACTTTTCGTTATAGCCAAAATTAATCATAGTCTGAAATTGCTGACCGGGAGATTTCACCGGCAAAAAAAGCGGAAAAACAGCTGTAATATAACAACGGGTTATCAGCCCATAAAAAATAACACTAAAAATGGCGCTGTATGGGCGGATACCGTAACCCGTACCGTTCAGTAATAAACGGGTATAACAGATAAAGGTGGTTAAATAAACAACAGAAACTATATTTGCTGTCAATCCATTATTTCCGGTGCTCACCAGATTGATATTTCAGTGAAATTTTTCACTTTACTCTTTTTATTTACAGTTGTTTTTTAAGTGGTTGTTAATATTTAATCAGTTAAAACTGTGATAGAGGCAGGGTTTTTATCTGGAAAAATTGCTTTTTGTTAATTAAATGTTTACTTTTTTATCCGGGCTGAGCAAAACAGCCGGATCATAAGCAGTCTTGGGTTAATGTTTTATTTCAGCGGCAGAACGGCACTGTTTGCAGATAAAAACAATCACTGCCCCGGAAAATGCACATCAGGCCGGAAAACAGCACCGAAAAACAGGCTGATCCCGTCGCTGACGGCACTTATAAATAAAGCATTTGCGATTTTTTAATCACGTTGTTCATTTAACAGGTGTTATTCAGAAGGGACGGAAGATGAAAAAACACACTATTGCTGTTTCCCTCACGCAGGCGCTGCTGCTGAGTGCACTCTCTTATTCCGCATGGGCGGCACAGGTTCCGCCGGGAACAAAGCTGGCGGAAAAACAGGTTATTGTTATCAATAACGGTACTGAACCGGTATCACTTGATCCGCATAAAGTGGAAGGCGTGCCGGAATCCAACATTATTCTTAATCTGCTGGAAGGGCTGGTTTCCACTGACGGTGATGGTCATATCGTGCCCGGGGTGGCAGAGAGCTGGTCGTCCCCGGATAACCGCATCTGGACATTCACGCTGCGGCCGGATGCTAAGTGGAGTGACGGCTCGCCGGTGACCGCACAGGATTTTGTCTACAGCTGGCGGCGGCTGACTGACCCGAAAACCGCATCACCTTACGGCAGCTATCTGCATTATGCCTATGTCGAAAATGTGGATGACATTATCAGCGGTAAAAAACCGCCGGAAAGTCTCGGCGTCAAAGCGGTTGATGACAGAACCTTTCAGGTTCAGCTGACTCAGCCGGTGCCGTATTTCCCGGATATGCTGAGCCATACCGCACTGAAGCCGGTACCGAAAGGGGCGATTGAACAATTTGGTGATAAATGGACATCCGCCGGAAAATTTACCGGTAACGGCGCATATACCCTGTCTGCCTGGAATGTGAATGAACGGCTGGTGCTTAAACGCAACCCGAAATACTGGAATGATAAAGATACCGTGATTGAACAGGCGACATTCCTGCCGCTCCAGTCAGAAACCAGTGATATTAACCGCTATCGCGCCGGTGAAATAGATGTCACCAACAGTTCGGTGCCGCCGGTTCTGTTCGCCAAAATGAAAAAAGATATTCCGGCGCAGGTTCAGATTTCCCCGTATTTATGCACATTCTATTATGAAATAAATAATACCGCGGCACCGTTTACCGACCCGAAAGTACGCGAAGCCGTTAAACTGGGGCTGGATCGCGACATTATCACTCATAAAATCATGGGACAGGGACAAATTCCCGCTTACGGTTTTACCCCGCATTATATTAACGGCGGGCATTTCACCACACCGGAATGGGCATCCCTGACTCAGGAACAGCGCAATGAAAAAGGGCGCAAACTGCTGGAAGAAGCCGGTTACAGCGAAAAAAATCCGCTGACCTTTGAATTGCTCTATAACACGTCCGATCAGAATAAACAGCAGGCAATTGCCGCCGCCTCCATGTGGCAGAAAAATATCGGCGCGAAAGTGGTGCTGAAAAACCAGGAATGGAAAACCTCCAATCAGAATCGCCATGAAGGAAATTATCAGGTAGCCCGGGCGACCTGGTGCGCGGATTACAATGAGCCATCCTCGTTTCTGAACATTTTTCTGTCAGACAGCAGTAATAACACCAGTTTCTACCGGAATATTGCATTTGACAGTGCAATGCAGCGTGCTTTGCTGGCAACGGATGAAAAAACACGTCAATCCGCTTACCAGGAGGCAGAAACTCAGTTAGATCAGGACTCTGCATTAATTCCTGTTTATTATCGCGTGAGTGTCCGGCTGATAAAACCATCAGTCGGCGGAATTACCGGCAATGACCCGCTTGATTATATGGATATTAAGCGCTTATATATGGTAGAAACACATTAATAATAAAAAATTTGCACTCACAGAGTGCGAAAAAAATGAAGGTGCGGAAGTTAAAACGAAAAGCACCTGATAAAAACGCAACAAACGCAAAACACATTCGTCAATGGGGAGTTTATGTAAGATGGTTAATTCAACGAAAAAAACACTGCTGGCACTCAGTGTGGTAGCAGCAATGGGGATGGGTATTGGTACACAGGCGTTTGCTGCGGATGTACCGGCCGGTGTTCAGCTGGCAGATAAACAGGATTTAATCCGCAATAACGGCTCTGAGCCGCAGTCACTGGATCCGCATAAAGTGGAAGGGGTACCGGAAGCGAATATTATCCGTGACCTGATGGAAGGTATTACCCTGGAAGGACCAAGTGGTGAAATTCTGCCGGGCTCGGCAATCTCCTGGGAAAATAAAGATTTTAAAGTCTGGACGTTTAAAATCCGCGAAGATGCAAAATGGTCCAACGGCGACCCGGTCACCGCACAGGACTTCGTTTACAGCTGGCGCCGTCTGGCTGATCCGAATACCGCATCACCGTATGCCAGTTATCTCCAGTATGCTCACGTGGTGAATATTGATGATGTTATCGCCGGGAAGAAAAAGCCGGAAGAGCTGGGCATCAAAGCGCTGGATGATAAAACCCTTGAACTGACCCTCTCTGAAGAAGTGCCGTATATTCCGAAACTGCTGGCGCATAACTCCATGTCTCCGGTGCATCCGGCCACTGTCGAGAAATTCGGTGATAAGTGGACTCAGCCGGGCAATTATGTCAGCAACGGCGCATACACCCTGAAAGACTGGGTGGTTAACGAAAAAATCGAACTGACCCGCAACCCGAAATACTGGGATAACGAAAAAACCGTTATTAATAATGTCCGTTTCCTGCCGATTTCCTCTGAAGTTACTGATGTTAACCGCTACCGCAGCGGTGAAATCGACATGACCTATAACAACCTGCCGATTGAACTGTTCCAGAAACTGAAAAAAGAAATTCCTGACGAACTGCGCATTTCGCCGTATATGTGTACCTATTACTACGAAATCAATAACGAAAAAGCGCCGTTTGATAACCCGAAAGTCCGTGAAGCCCTGAAACTGAGCCTTGACCGCGACATTATGGTCAACAAAGTCAAAGCACAGGGTGATACCCCGGCATTTGGTTTCACACCACCGTTTGCGGATGGTATGTCAGCCAAAGAGCCTGAGTGGTTCGCGAATATGACGCAGGAGCAGCGTAACGAAAAAGCGCGCAAACTGCTGGAAGAAGCCGGGTTTACCAAAGATAAACCACTGAAATTTAACCTGCTGTATAACACATCTGATCTGCACAAGAAAATGGCGATCGCCGCATCGTCTATCTGGAAGAAAAACCTCGGTGCAGAAGTTCAGCTGGTTAACCAGGAATGGAAAACCTTCCTCGATACCCGCCATCAGGGGACTTATGATGTTGCCCGTGCCGCATGGTGTGCGGATTATAACGAACCGTCTTCATTCCTGAATATGGTTCTTTCTTACAGCAGCACCAACACCCCGCATTATAAGAGTGCGGAGTTTGATAAGCTGATGAAACAATCCCTTCAGGTGAAAACCGATGCGGAACGTGCGCAGATCTATCAGCAGGCGGAAGCCCGGCTGGATAAAGACTCTGCCATCGTGCCGGTCTATTACTATGTCAGTACCCGTTTAGTGAAACCGTATGTAGGTGGCTATACCGGAAAAGATCCGCTGGATCACTTCCACACCAAAAACTTATATATGATTAAAAAATAATACCGACGGTTGGCCGCCCTGCGAAGGGCGGCCTGTGTAGTGTGTACCCCCGGAAGCGGGTACTGTATAGGAACGGGCAATGTTTAAGTTTATTCTTCGCCGTATACTCGAGGCGATCCCGACGCTTTTTGTGTTAATTACTATCTCTTTCTTTATGATGCGTCTGGCTCCGGGCAGTCCATTTACCGGTGAGCGTAAATTGCCGCCGGAAGTGATGGCGAATATTGAAGCCAAGTACCATCTTAATGATCCGATTCACGTTCAGTATTTTGATTATTTAGTTCAGTTATCAAAGGGGGACTTCGGGCCTTCCTTTAAATATAAAGATTACTCGGTGAATGACCTGGTCGCCTCCGCGTTTCCGGTCTCCGCAAAACTCGGGCTGGCGGCGTTTGTGCTGGCGCTGATTGTCGGGGTGAGTGCCGGTGTGATAGCGGCACTGAACCAGAACACCAAATGGGACTATACCGTCATGGGCTTTGCCATGACCGGGGTGGTTATTCCCAGCTTTGTGGTGGCGCCGCTGCTGGTTCTTATCTTTGCCATCCATCTGCACTGGCTGCCGGGCGGCGGCTGGAACGGCGGGCAGCTCAGCAATATCATTCTGCCGATGATCGCGCTGTCACTGGCCTATATCGCCAGTATCTCCCGTATTATGCGCAGTTCCATGATTGAGGTGATGCACTCCAACTTTATCCGTACCGCACGGGCGAAAGGTCTGCCGATGCGTAAGATTGTCTGGCGGCATGCACTGCGCCCGGCACTGTTACCGGTGGTCTCTTATATGGGACCGGCATTTGTGGGGATTATCACGGGTTCAATGGTGATTGAGACGATTTTCGGTTTACCGGGCGTGGGGCAGTTATTTGTCAACGGCGCGCTGAACCGCGATTACTCTCTGGTGCTGAGTCTGACCATCCTGGTCGGCACACTGACCATCGCCTTTAACTGTATCGTTGACGTGCTGTATGCCGTTATCGATCCGAAAATCCGTTATTAGTCCCGGAGCACGCTATGTTACCGAATGAAAAAAACCGCGAAGCTCTGGAAAATTTCACGGAGCAGCTTGATGTCGAAGGACGCAGCCTGTGGGCGGATGCCCGCCGCCGCTTTATGCATAACAAAGCCGCGATCACCAGTCTGTGTCTGTTGTTTTTAATTACCCTGTTTGTGATTTTTATGCCGATGCTGTCGGAGTTCGCCTATGACGATACCGACTGGGGCATGATGTCCGCAGCACCGGATACGGAGAGCGGCCACTATTTTGGTACCGACTCCTCCGGCCGTGATCTGCTGGTGCGTGTGGCTATCGGCGGGCGTATCTCGCTGATGGTGGGACTGGCGGCAGCGCTGGTCGCTGTGCTGGTGGGAACACTGTACGGCGCGATGTCCGGCTATGTCGGCGGCAAAACTGACTCGGTCATGATGCGCGTGCTGGAAATCCTCAACTCCTTCCCGTTTATGTTCTTTGTTATCCTGCTGGTGACCTTCTTTGGTCAGAATATTTTTCTGATTTTCGTGGCTATCGGCATGGTTTCCTGGCTGGATATGGCGCGTATCGTGCGCGGCCAGACACTGAGCCTGAAGAGCAAAGAATTTATTGAGGCGGCGAAGGTCTGTGGTGTGCCGACCCGCAATATCATTCTGCGTCATATTGTCCCGAACGTGCTGGGTGTGGTGGTGGTTTACGCCTCACTGCTGGTGCCGAGTATGATCCTGTTTGAATCCTTCCTCAGCTTCCTCGGGCTGGGTACACAGGAGCCGTTAAGCAGCTGGGGCGCGCTGCTCAATGACGGTGCTAACTCAATGGAAGTTTCGCCCTGGTTACTGATGTTCCCGGCAGCATTCCTGGTGGTGACTCTGTTTTGTTTCAACTTTATCGGTGACGGGCTGCGTGATGCCCTTGACCCGAAAGATCGCTGAGGAGGCCGCCAATGACTCAGTTATTACAGGTTAACGACCTGAACGTGACATTCAAAACGCCGGACGGCGATGTCACCGCCGTAAACAAACTTAATTTTTCGCTGGCGGCGGGTGAGACACTCGGGATTGTCGGTGAATCCGGCTCCGGGAAATCACAGACGGCGTTTGCGCTGATGGGACTGCTGGCCCGCAATGGTGTGGTCAGCGGCTCTGCGGTGTTCAACGGGCGTGAAATTCTTAATCTGAAAGAGAAAGCGCTGAACAAAATGCGGGCGGAAGAGATTTCGATGATCTTCCAGGATCCGATGACCTCGCTCAATCCGTACATGAAAGTCAGCAAACAGCTGACGGAAGTGCTGATGCTGCATAAAGGTCTGAGTTCTCACGATGCTTTTGAGGAATCTATCCGGATGCTGGACGCGGTGAAAATGCCGGAAGCCCGCAAACGGATGAATATGTATCCTCATGAGTTCTCCGGCGGGATGCGCCAGCGCGTTATGATTGCGATGGCGCTGCTGTGCAAGCCGAAGCTGCTGATTGCGGATGAACCGACCACGGCACTGGATGTGACGGTGCAGGCGCAAATCATGACGCTGCTCAATGAGCTGAAGAATGAGTTCAATACGGCGATTATTATGATCACCCATGACCTGGGTGTAGTCGCCGGTATCTGCGATAAGGTGTTGGTGATGTATGCCGGACGTACCATGGAATACGGCACGGCCCGTGATGTGTTCTACCATCCGTCGCATCCGTACTCTATCGGGCTGCTTAAAGCGGTTCCGCGCCTTGACGGGCAGGAAGACAGTGAGCTCGCCACGATACCCGGCAACCCGCCGAACCTCCTGCGTCTCCCGGCAGGCTGTCCGTTCCGCCCGCGCTGCCAGTATGCGACAGACGAGTGTGCGCGGCATGAGCCGCCGTTACAGGCATTTTCTCAGGGCCGTTTGCGTGCCTGCTTCAGAACTGCAGAGGAGTTGGCATAATGACACATTCAGAACGTCCGGTTCTGCTGGAAATTGAAGATTTAAAAGTCCATTTTTCCATCAGAGATAACAAACAATGGTTCTGGCAGCCGGCAAAAAGCCTGAAAGCGGTGGATGGTGTGACTGTCCGTCTGTATGAAGGGGAAACACTCGGTGTGGTCGGGGAGTCCGGCTGCGGGAAATCCACGTTTGCCCGCGCGATTATCGGCCTGGTGAAATCCACGGCCGGCCGGGTAACCTGGCTGGGCAAAGACCTGTGCGGTATGAGTGAAAAAGACTGGCACAATGTCCGCAATGACATCCAGATGATTTTCCAGGATCCGCTGGCATCACTTAACCCGCGTATGACTATCGGCGATATTATTGCGGAGCCGCTGCGCACCTATTATCCGTCAATGAGTAAGACGGAAGTGACAGACAAAGTCAAAGCCATGATGATGAAAGTCGGGCTGCTGCCAAACCTGGTGAACCGCTATCCGCATGAGTTTTCCGGCGGACAGTGTCAGCGTATCGGTATCGCCCGCGCGCTTATCCTCGAGCCGAAACTGGTTATCTGTGATGAGCCGGTTTCAGCGCTGGATGTGTCTATTCAGGCTCAGGTGGTGAACCTGCTGAAGGAATTACAGCGGGAGATGGGATTGTCCCTTATTTTTATCGCTCATGACCTGGCGGTGGTGAAACACATTTCTGACCGTGTGCTGGTGATGTATCTCGGCCACGCAGTGGAACTCGGTACGTATGACGAGGTGTATCATAACCCGCTGCATCCGTACACCAAAGCGCTGATGTCTGCGGTGCCGGTGCCGGATCCGGACAAAGAGCAGAATAAAACAATTCAGCTGCTGGAAGGGGAACTGCCGTCACCGATTAATCCGCCGTCCGGTTGTGTCTTCCGCACCCGCTGCCCGCTGGCGGACAGTGAATGCGCAAGAACCCGGCCGCTGCTGGAAGGCAGTTTCCGCCATGCAGTTTCCTGCCTGAAGGTTGATCCGCTGTAAATACGGTAAAGCCGTTAATCTTATTTTTGCGACAGAGCGCCCGGTACGGGCGCTTTTTTTTCATCTCCGCATCCTGCTTTTCCGCACCAGCCGCAAAATCTGACAGAGCGTACTTCGCGGCCTTGCAGGCAGCTTACTGATTCCGTTATTAAAAAGCACAGCCGGTTTTTCAGGTGTGTTAATATCGGAGTGTTGACGAACGTCAACATATAAACTACAGTAGGTACAGGAAATGAAGAAACATCCGGATAAACATATTCAGTCCGCGATTGAATATGCACTGTTACAGGGATGGGTATGGATTGCGCCGGGGAATTCCTCGCATGCATTCTGCCGGTTACGGTGCGGGTCACCGAATGATGAGCACCGGCAGCATCAGATGAGCGTCTGGTCAACACCACGGAATCCGGAAAACCATGCAAAGCAGATCAGACGAAAAGTGGATGCCTGTCAGTGAAAACGGGCAGCAGGAAAGGGGGAAACGATGGCACTGTATAATTTTACGCTGACGCTGTCCGGTGTGACAGCAGATACAGAGAACCTGGAGGATGCCTTATTTGCAGGCGGTTGTGATGATGCATTACTCTGTTTTTACGGTAAATCAGTCTATCTGGAATTTGACCGGGAAGCACCGTCTCTGGATTGTGCAATCCGTACGGCGGTGGAAGATGCGGAGTCAGCCGGTGTGAATGCACGGGTGGAATCGGTGGATTCTGCTCTTGTCGGCCTGAGTGATATTGCGGAACTGACTGGTATGTCACGTCAGGCAATCGCGTTGCTCAAAGATGGTGCGCGCGGCCCGGGCACCTTTCCGGGGCCGGTGCAGCGGCTGCGCGGGCAATCCCCGTTATGGGACTGGGCTGCGGTCGCGTCCTGGCTGATGGCACAAGGGCGGTTGGCTGCACATTCTGAGATGGCAGAAAATGCAAAAATTATCAGCAAATGGAATCTTGCATTACGTGCAGGGGCTGCAGAGGATTCCGCTGAAATTGACATTATCACAAGGTCATTAATCGCCCGGCGTGAAAAATGCCGCTGCTGACCGCGTGACCGGCGGGGAGATTATTCCCGCCAGCGGACAGCGTATTCCGGTGAGCCGGTAAAATGCCGGGAAATCAGCACACGGGCAAAAATCTGATCGATATCTGCATTTTCATCCGGAGCCAGGCCGATAACCACTTCGGCACATTCCGGGTTTTGTGCCAGAAAAGGTGCAAACTCTGACCAGTCACTGCCGGTTGGTACAATTTCAGCACCGCCGATCTCTTCAAACTGAAGGTTAAACAGCAGGACGTCTGCCGGGTCAAGGTTATCCATTGCCTGTTCCAGAAACAGGTCATAGGCCATTTCAATCGTTTCCTGCTCGCTGAGGCGACGGGGAAGAGAGGTACTCATAGGTCAGGTTACATTCCGGTGATCCCCCGCCGTTTTATACCGGCGGGGATAATAAAGAAAGTCAGTTTATCACAGCAGAGGACTGAAGAAATAACATAACCGCTCAAGAACACGGTTGGTCAGCGGACGTTTTTCCCATTCAGTGTAATCGAGGCGGGTTGCGCGTGAAATATAGTCATTCTGGACAATATTCAGGTCACCGGCAAAACTTTCATCATCGATAACGGCGGTGATTTCAAAGTTGAGCCACAGGCTGCGCATATCCAGGTTTACGGAACCGACCATACTGAGCTGGTCATCCACGAGGACACTTTTCGTGTGCAGCAGACCATCCTCGAACAGATAGATTTCCACACCGGCTTCCAGCAGTTCAGTATAAAACGCGCGGCTTGCCCAGCGGACGAGGAATGAGTCATTGAGGCGCGGCATCACAATTGCAACACGCACGCCACGCATGGCAGCGGTGCAGATGGCATGCATCAGGTCATCGCTCGGAACAAAATACGGCGTGGTGAAGGTCAGACGCTCCTGTGCGGCAAAAATAGCCGTCATCAGGGATTGCTGGATCAGCTCTTCAGGGTAACCCGGACCGGAAGCCACAATATTGACGGTATGACCGCTGTCTTTTTCAAACGGCATTTCAATATCGTCCGGCGGCGGCGGTAACAGGCGCTCTCCGCGCTCCATTTCCCAGTCCAGTGCATAGATAATACCGAACAGGGTGGTGACAGGGCCTTCCATACGAACAAGGATATCAACCCATTCACCGACACCGGCGTCCTGTTTAAAGTAGCGCGGATCCACCATATTCATACTGCCGGTGTAGGAAATATAGTTATCGATAGTGACGATTTTCCGGTGCTGACGCAAATCCATCCGGCGCAGGGCGAAGCGCAGAATGTTTACCGGCAGAGCTTCGACAAACTCGATCCCGGCATTGCGCATCATCTCCGGATAATCATGGCGGAAGAAGTGCCAGCTGCCGGCGGAGTCCACCATAATCCGGCATTTTACGCCCCGCTTGGCGGCGGCGAGCAGGGCATTGGTGACATTGTCCACATCACCGCCCGGTTTCCAGATGTAAAACACCATATCAATGCTGTGTTTAGCATTATCGATATCTTTGACAATCTGGCGTAATGAGTCCTCGCAGGTGGTAAACAACTGAATCTGGTTACCTTTTACCCCGGGAATTCCCTGGCGGTGCTCAATCAGCTGAAACAGCGGAGCAGCCTGGGTACTGTTTTCCGTAGCGAAAATGTGTTTTGACTGACGCAGATTTTCAACCCAGCCGGAGACAGACGGCCACATTCCTTTTGCCTGCTCAACCCGGCGGCGGCCGAGATGGAGTTCACCGAAGGCGAGATACGCAATAATTCCGATAAACGGCAGAATATAGATGATCAGTAACCAGGTCATGGTAGATGTTACCGGGCGGCGTTTGTACATTACGCGGACAGAGATACCGGCGACCAGCAGCCAGTAGAAAAGAATACTCAGCCAATATAACAGCGTATAAAATGTCGACATAGGTATTATCTTTCTCTAAGAATAAGGTTTGCAGACAAAACAGGCTCAGGATCTGATTGATACTCCACCGGAAAATGTATCAGAAAGCTTTCTGTAATGCTGCTGTATTTGTGATTTAAGTCAGTTTAACCACTTTTTTCTGCCGGTGTTTGCAGATATTGCGGGAAAGCGGTTGGTTATTGTGTCAGGCAGTTTATAATAATTGCCCTTATTATTAGCTTATTTTTTCACACAGTCTAAAAAAGGGTTTAGTTATGAGACACAGCAGACCGGAAGTTGCACGTTGGCGTATGTTACGGCAGGCAACCCGTCGTCGTCGTCGCTGGCTGGAAAGTCAGTCCCGGCGGAACATCCGGATTTTTGCTCTGCGCAAGCTGGATATCGCGAGACAACGCCGTTCGCTGCTGTTTGCTCAGGCTGAATTAAGCCACTAAGAAGTGACCATCAGCACGATAAGTGACAATGGTTGTGTCTTTCGTATTGAAATTGATTGCTATTTGCATTTACACTAGTGACCATTGTCATTATTAGCTGCTTATAAGATTGTATCGACTATGCCTATTTTTCGCTGGATCAGCTGGCCAATTCTCATTTCTCTTTGTCTGCATGCCTCTGTGGCCGCAGCGATTTACTACAACATGAATAAGGAGGTTGAGGACGAACCTAAAGTGCTGATGGTGGAGATGGCAGCGTTTGCGCCGGCACCGGCAGCAGCTGTGGCTGAACCTCAGCCTGAACCGGAACCCGAAACAGAGCCGGAACCCGAGCCTGAACCTGAGCCGGTCGTGAAGCCGGTTATTGAAAAACCGGTGGAAAAGAAACCGGTTGAGAAAAAACCAAAACCAAAACCAAAACCGAAAAAAGAGAAAAAAGTTGAGAAACCAGCCGTAAAACCGGTTGAAACCAAAGCACCGGTCTCCGATAAACCGCTGTTCAGTGGTACGCCGGAAGGTCAGCAGAATGTGCAGAAAGCCCCTGCAGGCCCGGTCGGAAATGTGGCTTCTGCCGGACAAAGTGATGTTGGCGGTGGTGACCCGAAAGCCCTGAACCGTGCTGATCCGGTCTATCCGGCACGGGCACGCAGCCTCGGTAAAGAAGGGAAGGTGCGGGTCAGATTTGATGTCGATACCGATGGCCGTATTCAGAATATCGATATTATCGAAGCATCACCGAAAAATATGTTTGAACGTGAAGTCCGTAATGCAATGCGTAAATGGCGTTACGAGAAAAAGCCGAAGAAAGGCATGACGACCACCATTATTTTCCGGATCGACGGTAAAACCTCTATTCAGTGATCCGATAAAAAAAGAAAGCCCGGCACATAAAAATGCCGGGTTTTTTGTTTCTGTCTTATTCTGCTGGGAAAAGATCAGCGCGTAAATTCACCAGATTATCCGGTACTACATGAATAACCCCTTCACCCGGAATATCAATTTCCGCAATCATAAACAGAGCCATGGTTGTCAGCAGCGGCAGAATTAAAATCATAATATTGCTGCCGCGCAGTCCGCGGATATTATACCCGATCAGCACATTGGCACTGACGGCAAATAAAATCAGTAATACCCAGGCGGCTCCCGGGATCTGATAGCGCCAGCTGGCCATGGTTTTTTCTTCGGACACATAGAGATCACTGAATGCGGTCAGTACGGAGGCAATCACCGGATTCGGGGCCGTGCGGGCTTCAGATGCAGCGATCTTCCAGAGAGAGGACTGAGCCTCAAGGGAGATATCCCGCCATTTTTCATTTTTTGCCTGTGAGCCGCCGTTAAAAAAATCAATACGTGCGTCAATATACGTGTTAAGCAGAGTATTTGCCCGCAGGTTATTTTCCGGAGACAGTAATTGTGCCCGCTGGAATGCATTACCGATAGCAATAGCTTCGTTTTCTTCCATCTGTTCGCGGTTATTATAGCCGCCGATAGAGATCGTCAGTAAAAAGCCGATTAATAAGCCGAGCAGGGATAATACGGCACCGAGAACAATTTTGGTTTCATCATCTGCTAATTCGGTTTTCCCATGACGTTTTTTGAACAGGTATTTTCCGGCATAGGCCGAGCCGACAGAT
Source organism: Morganella sp. HSTU-ASny43 (assembly GCF_022819185.1). Taxonomy (NCBI): domain Bacteria; kingdom Pseudomonadati; phylum Pseudomonadota; class Gammaproteobacteria; order Enterobacterales; family Morganellaceae; genus Morganella; species Morganella sp. HSTU-ASny43. The sequence goes on along the minus strand of NZ_WSPG01000007.1, from coordinate 54,996 downwards.
AAAATAAAGATAACGACAAATAAAATAACTGAATCAGAGACTAAAGCATTAAACAGCGCTGCCATACAAAGACCCTTTAACAGAAAATGCCTCAGCAGAATACTGAGATGCAGGTGGAATAAAGCCGGCCTGAAAAGGCCGGCCGGATATAAAACAGAGATGTCATCCGCTGACGGGAAATGCTGTCCTTTGTAATTATTTCAGCAATCTGACTCTGACAGGTTTCCCTTTGATTTTACCCTGCTGAAGCAGTTTACGGGCCTGCTGCGCGATACCCTGACGCACCGCGACATAAGCATGCATCGGGTGGATCACGATTTTGCCGATATCTTCGCCGTTCAGCCCCATATCACCGGTCATGGCGCCGAGAATGTCCCCCGGACGGATTTTGGCTTTTTTGCCGCCGTCAATACACAGTGTCGCCATTGCCGCATCCAGCGGGGTGATACGCAGCCCGGCAGGGATTGGCTGCCAGTTCAGTTTCATATGCAGCATCTCTTCCAGTGCGTTTGCCCGGACCGCTTCTTCCGGTGCACACAGGCTGATCGCCAGTCCGCTTTCACCGGCACGGGCGGTACGGCCGATGCGGTGAACGTGCACTTCCGGATCCCACGCCAGTTCATAGTTGATCACCAGCTCAAGGGCTTTGATATCGAGCCCGCGTGACGCCACATCGGTGGCAACCAGCACACGGCTGCTGCCGTTGGCAAAGCGGATCAGGGTCTGGTCGCGCTCGCGTTGTTCCATATCACCGTGCAGCACTAAAACACTCTGTCCGCTGCCTTCCAGGGCTTCATACACATCCTGGCAATCTTTCTTGGTGTTGCAGAATACCACGCAGGATGCCGGTTGTTCGCGGCTCAGTAATTTCTGTAACAGTTCAGTTTTGCCACGCCGTGAAACTTCATAAAACTGCTGCTCAACCGCAGGAAGTTCGTCGGTGCTGTTGATTTCGATGGTTTGCGGATCGCGCTGAAAACGGCGGCTGACAGCTGCAATCTCATCCGGCCAGGTGGCGGAAAACAGCAGAGTCTGACGTTCTTCCGGGGTACGGGAGAGGATTTCAGTAATATCGTCAGCAAAGCCCATATCCAGCATACGGTCAGCTTCATCCAGCACCAGTGTGCGGATAGCATCAAGGTGCAGCGTGTCTTTGTTCAGATGGTCAATCAGGCGGCCCGGGGTGGCCACAATAATATGCGGCGGGTGGATCAGTGAATCGCGCTGGGCACCAAACGGCACACCGCCGCATAAGGTCAGAATTTTGATATTCGGCAGATAACGCGCCAGGCGGCGCAGTTCACCGGCGACCTGATCCGCCAGTTCGCGGGTCGGGCACAGAACAAGCGCCTGGGTCATAAAGTGTCCGGCATCGATATGCTGTAACAGCCCCAGGCCGAATGCGGCGGTTTTCCCGCTGCCGGTTTTGGCCTGCGCACGGACATCTTTACCCGCGAGAATGGCCGGTAATGCGGCGGCCTGAACCGGGGTCATGGTCAGATAACCCAGTTCATTCAGGTTGGTAATTTGTTCTGCGGGAAGTGCATTAAGTTCAGCAAATGAGGTCACGATGAAAATTCCGGATTAAATAAAAAGAGAGGTTTGCGGCAATGATACTATTACCGGACGCCGGTGTCGCGGGGAACCTGTGGTTTATTCCGGCAGACAAAACGGCCACTCAGAAGAGTGGCCGGTATGAAACGCATTATTTTAAATCACTGTTACTGCTGTCTAACTGAAAATGACGTTTTCCGTCGGGCAGCGGGCGGGGACGGTTATCCGCATCCACCGCAACATAACTGAAGACAGCTTCTGTTGCCCGGTAACGGTCACCGATAGGATCGGTAGCCACTTTTTTCACCCAGACCTCAACTTTGACTGTCATGGATGAATTCCCGGTTTTCAGGCAGCGCGCATAACAGCAGACCACATCACCGACCGCGACAGAGCGCAGAAAGGTAATGCCGTCCACGCGGACGGTCACCACGCGGCCGAGTGCAATCTCCTTTGCCAGAATAGCGCCGCCGATATCCATTTGCGACATCAGCCAGCCGCCGAAGATATCCCCGTTGGCATTGGTGTCTGTCGGCATGGTTAAGGTGCGCAGCACCAGTTCCCCGTTAGGTAAACATTGTTGTTGAGTCATGAGAAACACTTACATCCGTTTAACGAAAAAGGATACCGGCGGAAACAAACCGATATCCGGTTGATTTTATTATTTTTCTTCTTCCCGTGGCAGATGACGGTAAATATATACCACACTGGCAACGGTAAATACCAGTGTTACAGCGGTCAGACCAAACACTTTGAAGTTCATCCAGGTATCCATGGATAACCAGAACGCGACATACACGTTCACGGCCGCGCAGACGATAAAGAAAAGAGCCCAGGCGAGATTCAGACGCTGCCAGACCTGTGGCGGCAGGGTCAGTTCTTTGCCCAGCATTTTCTGAATCAGCGGCTTACCGAAGATAAACTGGCCGCCCAGTAACACGAGAGCAAACAGCGCATAAATAATGGTCACTTTCCATTTGATAAACTGCGGATCATGGAAAACGATGGTCAGGGTGCCGAAGATGGCCACAATCACAAAGGTGATAACGGCAGATTTCTCCAGATGTTTATACATGAACCAGCGGACAGCCAGCGCCATCGCAGAGGCGGCAATCAGGGCACCGGAGGCGTAATAGATATCCACGGTTTTATATATGGCAAAAAAGATAACCAGGGGGATAAAGTCGAGTAGTTGCTTCATAATTGAGTCTGTCCGAAATTTAAATTTATTTTAAGCACGTGGCATCCAGTCACTTATTTTTAAAGAAAAAAAATATATTACAATTGATTTTGCAATATTTTACCATAAGACGCGGTCTGACTATCTTCTTTATCCGCGTTCGGTTATAAATCAGTTTAACTATTAGCAGTAAAATTAAATTGTACATCTTAATACGATATTTTTATAAGGGGCGATAATGCAGTCGAACCGACTATTGCGCTGGATGCCGGGACTTTCTGTTTTTCTGCACTATGAACGCAAAAACCTGCGCTTTGATATCCGCGCAGGGCTTTCTGTTGCTGCCGTGGCATTGCCGGTGGCTATCGCTTACACGGGACTGATGGGCATTAATGCGATTGTCGGTCTCTACGCCTGTATCCTGCCGATGGTGACTTATGCGCTGTTCGGCTCCTCCCGTCAGCTGATTGTCGGGCCGGATGCGGCAACCTGTGCGGTGATTGCGGCGGCGATTATTCCGCTGGCTAAAGGTGACCCGGATACGCTGTGGCAGCTGGCGATTATCATGACGCTGATGACGGGTGTCTGGTGTCTGATCGCCGGACATTTCAAACTCGCCGCATTCGCAGATTTTTTATCACAGCCGATTTTACAGGGGCTGCTCAACGGCGTGGCGGTGACGATTATTGTCGGCCAGATAGGTAATGTGCTCGGGCTGGATGAACTGCCGTCCCAGCTGATTGAGTGCCTGGTGGCGCTGCCGGAGCATCTGCATCTTATGCATATGCCGACGCTGATCCTCTCCGCTGCCAGCCTGGCGGCGCTGTTTTTATTACGGGCTGTCCGCCGCAGCTGGCCGGGGCCGCTGATTGTGATGACGATTGCCACACTGGTCAGTGCGCAGCTGGATTTTGCCTCAATGGGGATTGCTGTGGTCGGTAATCTCGGTAACGGGCTGCCGCATATCAAAATGCCGGCATTTGACCCGGGTCTGCTGCGTGAACTGGTGATCCCGTCACTGAACCTTGCGGTGATCAGCATTGTCAGCTTTATGATGACGGTGCGCAGTTTTGCCGAGAAAAACGGCTATGCCATCGATGTGGATCAGGAACTGCGGGCACAGGGGTATATCAACATTGCTTCCGGGTTATCCCAGGGGTTCGCGGTCAGTGCCGCGACCAGCCGTACAGCTGTCAACGATGCCACCGGTGGTAAAACACAGATGGTATCGCTGATCGCCGCCGGATTGATCGCACTGGTGCTGTTTTTCCTGACCGGTTTCCTCGGACACATTCCGCTGGCGACACTCGGGGTGGTGCTGATTTACTCCTCCTGGTCGATGTTCAGCATTCGTCAGATTTTCTCTTTCCGTAAACGGAATAAATCGGCTTTCACGCTGGCGCTGTTTACTCTGGTGGCGGTGCTGGTGGTGGGGCTGATCAACGGTATCGGGTTTGCGGTTCTGCTGGGACTGGTACAGTTCCTGCGCACGGTTTTCCGCCCGACAGACCAGTTACTGGGGGTGGATGAGCAGGGGATGATCCATTCCATCAACAACAGTAACGTGGATATTAGTCAGGTTGACGGATTATTGATGTACCGTTTTAACTCGCCGCTGACCTATTTCAACGTTGCGTACTTTAAAAAGCGGGTGTTACAGGTGGTGAATACCGCACCGAAACGTCCCGGATGGGTGGCGGTGGATGCGACCGTCAGCTTTATCAATAATGACATGAGTGTGTTCAGCACACTGAATGAGCTGGTGACTGAGCTGAAAATCAAAGGCGTTACCCTGATCCTGGCGGGACGGCGCACCGAACTGACACGCTGGGTGTCGGAAAATAAAATCAAACGCAATGATGATGATTTGATTATTGTGCCTGATCTCTATTTCGCTATCCGGCTGATTCAGAGCAAACAGCAAAGCCGTGTCAAAGCGATAGAAGAGGCGATGGAACAGGCGGCAGAAGGAGCGGAAAAACCGCTCACCACCTGATTTCAGCGATAAACCCGCCCTGCGGGCTGCGGCGGAACTGTATGGTCATATGATGCAGTTCCGCAATTCGTTTCACGATAGACAATCCCAGACCGCTGCCGGTTTTTTCCTGTCCCGGCGGCCGGTAAAAACGTTCTCCCAGCCGGGCCAGTATCGCATCACTGACGCCCGGACCATCATCCTCAATCACTAACTGCTGCGGTGTCAGCGTCAGCTGAACGGTGCCGCCGGTTTTTCCGTAGCGGATAGCATTATGCAGCAGATTGCGCAGCATGACGGTAAGCAGCAGCTGTTCGCCGCGGATCGTCAGTTCAGGCGCGGCGAGCTCAGATATCACGCTGACCTGATGTGCAGCCGCATCCGGAGCTGTTTGTGCAATGGCATCATTAATAATGGTTGACCAGCGCAGCTCTGTACATTCCTGCGGGTGAGACTGTGATTCCAGCCGTGAGAGGGTCAGTAACTGATCCACCAGGCGGGTGGCGCGGTCAATCCCGGTGATCAGATTCGCGGTCACGTGTTCACGGGTGGCGGGGTCATCCCCGGCAATCTGCATCACTTCAGTCTGTACTTTCAGTGCGGCCAGCGGGCTGCGCAGTTCATGAGCGGCATCAGAGGTAAAGCGGCTTTCCCGCTCGCGCAGATCGCGGATACGCAGAAATAATCCGTTCAGGGCGTCCAGCATCGGGCTGACTTCTTTCGGCAGCACCGGCGGGGCCAGCGGCGTCAGCTCAGCCGGGTTACGGCGCTGTAACTGCCGTGCCAGCAGGCGCAGCGGAGTCAGTGCGCGGGTCAGCAGCCACAGGAACAGAAGCAGCATCAGCGGCAGTGCCACCAGCCACGGGATCGCCTGAGCGGTGATAATGGTCAGCCCCATATCCTCGCGGTATTCCCACTCCTGGCCGACCACGATGATGTAGCGGCCATCGGCGGAAGGCAGCTGCACAAAGCGCCAGCGGTCGTTATCATCCGTCAGCGAGCCGTCCCGGAACCCGTTTTTCTTGTCTGAGAACGGAATTTTCCGGCCGTTTTCGCCGTCATCCAGCACCCGCTCGCCCGACGGACTGAAAATAGCAAAAGCGAATGCATCGTCATCCTGCTTTCCCCGGTTGGCGGAGAGCATTTTTTTGGTTTTCTGTATCGCAGACGGCGGGAACTCGAGCCCGGACGGCAAAACTGACAGACGTTTGGCAAAGGCCATTTGTTGTGTATCGAATAATTCATTGATGGATTTTGTGGTCTGCATCCAGGCGAACACACTGGCGACACCCCAGGTCAGCAGGGTGAGCAGCAGCAATAATCCGCCCAGCCGCAGGCGCAGACTATATGTCTTCATCATTTTTTCCCGCGACATAACCGACACCGTGAATAGTTTTGATAAATCCGCGCCCCAGTTTGCGGCGCAGATGGTGAATATGCACCTCAACGGCATTACTGGAGACATCTTCATCCCAGTTATACAATTTTTCTTCAATCATCGCGCGGGACAGCACTTTCTGCGGATTGCGCAGAAACAGTGCCAGCAGCGCCAGCTCTTTACCTTTCAGTGATACCGGTACGCCGTTGCGGGTGACGGTCATCGCCACCGGATCCATCTCCACGTCGCCGAGCACCAGTTTTTCAGAGAGCTGACCGTAGCGGCGGCGGATCAGTGCCTGTAACCGTGCCGCGACTTCTGCCAGGGCAAACGGTTTGCACAGATAATCATCTGCGCCCTGTTGCAAGCCGCTGACGCGCTGCTCAAGGGCATCACGGGCGGTCAGGATCAGTACCGGTTCGTCGCGCCCCTCTGACCGCCACTGTTTCAGGATATCCAGTCCGTCCATGCCGGGCAGGGAGAGATCGAGGATCACGGCATCATAAGGAGCGGCATAGAGCGCCTCCCGGCCGGTTTGCCCATCGGTAAACCAGTCAGGGGTAAAGCCGAGCCTGCTTAGGCCGATTTTCAGCCCGTCGCCAATCAACCGGTCATCTTCAATTAATAATATCCGCATAATTCTTATCCGTATAAATAGCGCTATACTAGTTTTAACTCAGATATCTCAGGATAACCACCTGTTTTTTCTGAAATTAAAAATATAATCAAAAATGATATCCCCTTAAGATCCTGTTAAGAACTTAATGGTTTAATAGTGTCCATGAAGCAAAGACGCTTCCTCATAAAGGAGATAAATGATGAAAAAATTACCTGCACTCGCATTACTTGCCACTTTACTGGCAGGATCAGCCGGTTCCGTTTTTGCAGCCAACGGCGGTTTTGAAGGTCCCGGTGCAACAGCCGTGACAACCACCACAGCGGCACAAAACGGCGGTTTCAGCGGCCCTGATGCCCGTAAAATGACCGTTGCGGATGCACTGAAATTATCTGATGATGCACCGGTTGTGCTGCGCGGTACGATTGTCCGCCAGCTGGATAACAAACATTATGAATTTAAAGACAGCACCGGGACTATCCGTGCTGAAATTTCCCCGAAACGCTGGGACGGACTGAAAGTCACGCCGCAGGATGAAATTGAGGTCGAAGGGGAAATCGACAAAGAGTGGAATAAAACCGAACTGGATGTAAAAGCGGTACGCAAAGTACAGTAATCACCACCGCAGATACACCGGATAATCAGGCCATCTTATTGGCCTGATTTTTTATCTGCACATTTCTTATTTTCTGTGACAGCAGGTGCAAAATATCTTTCTTCTGTGCCTCTGACTGAATATCCCGCAGCGGAATAATAATACCGTCATATTTACCGTGGTAAAGATAAAACCCGGTGGCGCTTTCGGCATAATCAATGACCGATTCCCAGGCAAAAAAAGAATGGTAAAGGGCAGAAACCTGGTTTATCCCGTCATTATTCAGTTCAAACGTTGCCTGGCGCAGGAGGTAATGTCCGGACTGAACAGAAAGCTGCTTCATAACCCGTCTGCTTTTGACAAAACGGCTGTAAATAAACACCAGTAGTGCTAAAAACCCGCAGCTCAGCCCGTAAAAAACAGAATAAATATCAAATTTGCCCGGCAGCGGCGAAAATGTACTGAAAATAAGTAATAACATTCCGCATAATATCAGCCAGATAAGAATATAAGGAATTCGTCTCCACCCGACCGGCTCCTGATAAAAATGCCGGAAACTGAACGTCTGATAGTCAGCCAGATCCTGAACAGTAAGCGTGACGGGCAGAGTGATCATAATCGTATTCCTTTATTTCCTGAACAGTCTGCACATCATATTGCGCACAAAAAAGACAATATCATTATCTGTGCGCATTATCAGGCCTTACTGATAGTCGCTGGCAGATTGCGATTGTGTAAATAACTGATAGAACCGGAACAGATAAATAATTACCAGTCCGCTGATGACATTATTAATAAACAGAATAACGGTCATCAAAATATGCTCATTTTCTATCGGAAGTTTACTAAGAAACACTACGGATGCCTGTTTCAGGGCAAACCATATTAAAATAGCAGGCAGAAGTGTTCTGATATTTTTCAGGGCAATATTTCCGCTGATTTTAATGGCGGTAAATACGCTGTTCTTTTCGGTGAACATAATGATCGGTGCCAGCGCCAGTAACATAGCCAGAATTAATCCCGGCAGATACATGGCAACAAGCCCGAGGGCAATCACCAGCGAGCAGATTAACAGCAGCACCAGCATGCGTGGAATGCGTCCTGCAGAGCCGGTGATGGCCTGCAACGCGGATACCGGCTGTCCCTGTGAGGCACTGAAGATCAGGAAAATCATGGACGTTACAAAGACGGCATTGCCCAGCAGGGAACTGAAGATAGTTCCGAGGCCGGTTTTCAGCATTTGCCACTGGTCATCGGATGTCAGTGCGGCGACCGCCCGCTGAAAGCCGCCGGAGCCTTCAGTGGCGTAAGTGGTTTCCAGGGCGCGGATAAGCGCCAGCCCGTTGGAGTTATAAGTCAGGAGCACATTGAGCCCGACGGTCACAGCGGCGGTGAGCAGCGAAATGATCAGGACAGACAACAGCTGATTACGGAAAAAATTAAGACTGTCGCGGGCAAGAACCGGCACCGGCATGGACATGGAACAACTCCTGTAAGGCATGAAATAAAAACGTTGAGGCAATTGTAAAACAGTATGACGGGGATTGTAACCTGTTCATCCGGCAGAAATACAGTGATCAGACGGAATATCCGGAAACAGAGAACTAAAAGCATACAAATTATTAACAATAATAAAACAAAATATTCGGCTGAATAGTAAGCATCTTATTTTACAAATTGATATAAAGCACACAAATAATGATAGCGCTAAAAATAGCGAAGGATGTTTTTGATATAAATCAATAAATGAAAATACTACCGTGGAATAATAATTTAGATCTTTGTGAAAAATGCGTTTTTTATTTAAATGTTGTGATCTGTCTTAGATCATAATTGGATTTAAGGTTGTATATTTCAAACTGTACTTATTGTGTTTTTTTTCTTTTTTTTAGGATGGGATAGATAATGAAAAAGCTTTCTGCAGTGTGTTTAGCACTGGCAACTGTTTTACCGTCAGTTTCAATGGCACACCAGGCCGGTGATTTTATCGTTCGTGGTGGTACTGCGACTGTACGTCCGAACGTCAGCTCTGATAATGTTCTGGGTTTCGGTTCTTTTGAAGCGAACAATAATACTCAGTTAGGTTTAACTTTCAGTTATATGATCACCGATAATATCGGTGTGGAATTACTGGCAGCGACGCCGTTTGAGCATAAAATCTCTGTTCCGGCTGCGGGTGAAATTGCCTCTGCCAAACATTTACCGCCAACCTTAATGGCACAGTACTATTTCCGTACTCCGGAAGATAAACTGCGTCCGTATTTAGGTGTGGGTGTTAACTATACCTTCTTCTTTGATGAAGGATTTAACGATACCGGTAAAGGCGCAGGCTTAAGCGATCTGAGCATGAGCAGCTCATGGGGTGTGGCAGCACAGGCAGGTCTGGATTATGAATTAGACCAGAACTGGATGCTGAACGCCTCCCTCTGGTGGATGAACATCAAAACTGATGTTGATTTCAAAGCCGGTGGTGCCAGCCAGTCTTACAAAACTAACCTGGATCCATGGGTATTCATGTTTGGTGTCGGTTACAAATTCTGATAATCCTCGTTATCAGTACCATAAAAAACGGCGCAATTCTTATTGCGCCGTTTTTTTATCCGGTAATCTGATATTCAGAGTCACCGCAACTTCATTGAGTTAATAACAACCTTCACACCCGGAACTTTACGCGCGGTATTTACCGCCAGGTTCGCTTCTTTTTCTGAAGAGACAAATCCGCTCAGCTGAACTTTACCTTTAAATGTTTCCACGCTGATTTGAGTGGATTTAATGCCTTTCTCACCCAGTAACGCTGTTTTCACTTTAGTGGTAATGACGGAATCATCAAAATACCCCCCGGTACCTTCACTGGTGGCAGTCGGGGCACAGGCGGACAGGGTGAAAGCCATAAACATGACAACAAAAAATGAGGTGACCAGTTTCATATACTTCATTATGTTCTCCTTATTACCGGCACGGATCGCAGAATAATGTGTGCCTGACCTTTTCAGTATTGATGAAAACCGGATGTTTCTCAACAAAAAATAACCCGCTGTTAACAGCGGGCGGAATGAAAAATTATAATTGCGTTGCGTTTTTCATTTTCTGCGTAAATTCCCGCAGTTTCTGACACATCACCGGTATATTATCCAGATTTGCGGCGATGATTTTTACCACAGCAGAGCCGGAAATCGCCCCTGCAGCACCATTCCGCAGTGATTCCTGTACCTGTTCCGGTTCAGAAATCCCGAATCCCTGAACCGGCGGTGCGGCATTCAGCGCGGTCAGTTTTGCCGTCAGATCAGCCAGGGACTTTTCAGCCCGCTTTTCTGTTCCTGTCACCCCGGCGCGGGAGAGCAGATAGGTATAGCCTTTTCCGGCGGCGGCCAGTGTTTCCAGTAATTTATCATCCGCATCCGGCGGGCAGATAAAGACCGGTGCGATATTATTGGCCAGCGCGGCATCCCGGAACGGCTGAGACTCATGCAGCGGCACATCGGCGATCAGCACCGAATCCACCCCGGCTTTTGCCGCTGTTTCATAAAACTGACTGATACCGTTATGGAAAACCAGGTTGGCATACATCAGCAATCCCACCGGCAGTTCCGGATATTTTGCACGGATTTGTGCAATCAGCTCAAAGCAGCGTGCCGGGGTCATACCGGCCGCAAAGGCACGAAGGTTGGCATCCTGAATCACCGGACCGTCTGCCAGCGGGTCAGAAAACGGAATACCGATTTCCAGGGCGTCGGCACCACCGTCCACCAGTGCATCAATAATTTGCAGGGAAACCTCAGCGGACGGATCACCCAGAGTGACAAACGGGATAAACGCACCCTGATTACGGGACTGCAAACGCTGAAAAAGTTGTTCATACCGGCTCATCAGAAATCACCTCTTGCTTTAAAAATGTCATAAACAGTGAAAATATCTTTGTCTCCGCGACCGGAAATATTGACGATAATAATTTGTTCTTTCTCCGGATTTTCACGGATCATTTTCAGTGCGTGTGCCAGGGCATGGGAGGATTCCAGTGCCGGGATAATCCCTTCCTGACGGCTCAGGGTTTTAAAGGCGTCAAGTGCCTCGTCATCGGTGGCGGAAACATAATCCGCCCGGCCGATAGCATTCAGATACGCGTGCTGCGGCCCGACAGACGGGAAATCCAGACCGGCGGAGATGGAGTAAGATTCCTCGATTTGGCCGTCTTCTGTCTGCATCATCGGTGATTTCATGCCGAAATAGATACCGATGCGGCCATGTTTGAGCGGCGCACCGTGTTCACCGGTTTCAATACCGTGTCCGGCCGGTTCGACGCCGATCAGGGCGACGGATTCATCGGGAATAAACCCGGCAAATGCGCCGATAGCGTTTGAACCGCCGCCGATACAGGCGATCACCGCATCCGGAAGACGACCTTCACGGGCGAGGATCTGGGCGCGGGCCTCATCACCGATCATACGCTGGAACTCGCGGACAATGGTCGGGTACGGATGCGGACCTGCCGCGGTGCCTAATAAATAGTGGGCGCGGTCATAATTGCCGCTCCAGTCGCGCAGCGCCTCATTACAGGCATCTTTCAGCGTGGCGGAGCCGCTGTGCACCGGAATGACTTCCGCGCCCATCAACCGCATGCGGAACACATTCGGAGACTGACGTTCCACGTCTTTTGCCCCCATATACACCCGGCATTTCAGGCCGAGCAGCGCACTGGCCAGTGCTGCCGCCACGCCGTGCTGACCGGCTCCGGTTTCGGCAATAATTTCCGTTTTTCCCATCCGTTTTGCCAGCAGTGCCTGGCCGAGCACCTGGTTGGTTTTATGCGCACCGCCGTGCAGTAAATCTTCGCGTTTCAGATACAGTTTGGTTTTGCTGCCCGCAGTCAGGTTTTTGCACAGTGTCAGGGCTGTCGGGCGTCCGGCATAGTTTTGCAGCAGATCGGTAAATTCACGCTGAAATTCCGGGTCTTCCTGAGCGGCAATAAAGGCATCTTCGAGCTGGTCGAGTGCCGGGATTAAAATCTGCGGCACAAACTGCCCGCCGAATTCACCAAAATAGGGATTTAATTTACTCATTGTTTTCTGATCCTTTTTCTTTTCAGTCGTAGTCAGGCAACTTGCTGATGTAATTGATTAAATATCTGACGAAGTTTTTCTGCATCTTTAATACCGGGGGCGGATTCGGCGCCGGAGTTAAAATCCAGCCCGGCAGCACCGGAGGCGGCGGCGGAGACACAGTTTTCCGCATTCAGCCCGCCCGCGAGGGTAAAGGGCACCGGCAGTGAAGGGGGCAGAGTCTGCCAGTCGAAAGTCTGCCCGGTGCCGCCTTTGCCGTTATCCAGCACCAGCCGCACCACGCCGTCCGGCACGGTGATATCCGCACCGTGCGACATATCCAGTGCTTTCCAGATCTCACATTTTGCCGGAAGGTGCAGACGCAGCAGCGCGATATCGTGCTCGTTTTCATCACCGTGTAACTGAACCGCATGCAGTTTCAGACGGCGGGCAATGGCAGCGATATCTGCGGGGTCATGGTTACGGAACACGCCGACGTACGCCAGCGGCGCACCACACATCACCTCCGTTGCCTGTACTTCATCCACATAACGCGGCGATTTGCTGACAAAAATCAGGCCGCCGAAGGTGGCACCGGCGTCATAAGCGGCGCGGGCATCGTCCGCACGGGTCAGTCCGCAGACTTTGTGTTCGCCGTAAATCAGGCGGCGGATAGCTGTGTCCAGATCAGGCTGCGCCATAATGGCACTGCCGATCAGGAATCCGTCAGCATGGGGACGCAATTCGCGGATGTGCTGATGGGTGGTAATGCCGGATTCACTGATAATAATGCGGTCAGCCGGAATATGCGGTGCAAAATCCGCTGTCCGGCGGCGGTCAATGGAGAGGTCGCGCAGATCGCGGTTATTGATACCGATAACCTGTGCATCAAGGGCAATAGCGCGATACAGTTCTTCTTCCGTACTGACTTCCGTCAGCACACCCATATTGAGGGAATGAGCCAGGGTCGCCAGTGAGTGATAATCCGCATCATTCAGGACGGAGAGCATCAGCAGAATCGCGTCTGCTCCATAGTGGCGGGCGAGATACACCTGATAAGCATCAATAATGAAATCTTTGCACAACACCGGCTGAGTGATCAGCGCGCGCACCTGCCGCAGATAGTCATGTTGTCCCTGAAAATATTTCTCGTCGGTCAGTACAGAGACTGCTGTGGCATACGGCGCATAGGCTGCGGCGATTTCACTGAGATTAAAATCCTGACGGATAAGCCCTTTCGACGGAGAGGCTTTTTTGCACTCCAGAATAAACGCAGTTTCCGCGCTGCGCAGAGCCTGATAAAAATCGCGGTCACTCAGCGGCAGATTATCCGCAAAACTCAGCAGCGGCTCCTGTTTCTTCCGCGCAACCAGGGAGATACGTTTATCATTCACAATCTGTTCTAATACGGTGCCTTTCATGGTTTATCCTCTCGCGGCCAGGGCGGTGACGCGCTCAAAGGCGTTACCACTGCGGATCATTGCCAGCGCGTGCTGAGCATTATCCTGTAAGTCTTCGTTATCATTGAGTTTCATCAGCAGGGCGACATTGGCTGCCACGGCGTGACTTTGTGCTGCGGTGCCTTCTCCCTGTAATAACCGGGTCAGCAACTGACGGTTTTCTTCCGGGGTACCGCCGCGCAATTCCTGCATGTCATAACCCGGCAGGCCGAAATCGTCTGTGGTCAGGCGGTATTCGCGGATCTCCCCGTTATGCAATTCGGCAACCTGTGTCGGTGCGTGCAGGGAAACCTCATCCATTCCGCCGCTGTGTACTACGGCGGCACGCTGGTAGCCGAGGACTTTCAGCGTCTCAGCAACAGGGCGGATCAGTGCCGGGCTATATACGCCGATCAGGGCGACCGGCGGACGGGCCGGGTTGATCAGCGGCCCGAGGATATTAAATAAGGTACGGGTTTTCAGCTGCTGACGCACCGGCGCGGCAAAACGGAAGCCGTCGTGATAGTGCGGGGCAAACAGAAAGCAGACGCCGACATCATCCAGTGCGCTGCGGGACACATCCGCCGGGGTATCCAGCGCGATCCCGAAGGCATTCAGTAAATCAGAAGAGCCGGTTTTGCTCGAAACACTGCGGCTGCCGTGTTTGGCGACTTTTATCCCGCAGGCCGCAGCCACAAAGGCGCTGGCCGTGGAGATATTGATACTGTCGGAAGCATCGCCGCCGGTGCCGACAATATCACTGAAACGATAGTCCGGGCGCGGGAAGGCGCGGGCATTGTTCAGACAGGCCTGGGCGGCACCGGCAATTTCATCCGGCTGCTCGCCGCGCATTTTCATGCTGATCAGCGCTGCCGCCAGCTGGGTTTCACTTAGTTCTCCCCGGATAATCGCGGAAAATAACTCCCGGCTTTCCGCCAGGGTCAGTGTTTCACCCCGGTAAAGTTTTTCAAATAATGTTTGCATCTCTCTGTTCCTTAATCTGTTTTTTTATCTGTTATTCAGGTTGAGTTATGCCTGTGCCCACGCAAGGGTATTAGCCAGCAGGGCCGCACCGTCCGGTGTCAGAACGGATTCGGGGTGAAACTGTAAGCCGCAGACTTTGTCCTGCTCATGGCGGACGGCCATCACAATGTTGTCGCTGGTGGCACACACGGTCAGGGCTTCCGGGATAATTTCCGCTGCCAGTGAGTGATAGCGTGCCACTTTCATCGGGTTCGGCAGACCGGAAAACATAGATTGCTCATCGTGGTGCAACTGGCTGGCTTTACCGTGGAGCACAGCACCGGCGTGACTGACTTTGCCGCCGTAGGCTTCAATAATCGCCTGATGACCGAGACAAATACCAATCACCGGGTAACGCCCTCTGACACGACTCAGCACTTCCGGCTGGCATCCGGCATCTGCCGGTTTTCCCGGTCCCGGAGAGAGCACCAGTACCGGGTTTTTCATGGTTTCCAGCGCGGACAGAATGACCTCCGCCGGAACCCGGTTACGGTAAATCACCACCTGATGGCCCTGAGCACGGAACTGGTCGGCCAGGTTATAGGTAAAGGAATCGACATTATCGAGCAGTAAAATATCAGCCATCAGAATGTCTCCTCTGCATGATGGGCGCGGGTGATGGCGCGGATCACCGCGCGGGCTTTGTTGCGGTTTTCGTCAGCTTCCGCCTGCGGGTCGGAATCCAGTACCACACCGCCGCCGGCCTGCACAGTGGCAATGCCGTTTTCGACATAGGCAGAGCGGATCACAATGCAGGTATCGAAGGTGGTATCGCCGCGAAAATAGCCGACCGCGCCGCCGTAGCTGCCGCGACGGACTTTCTCGGCCTGTGCAATCAGTTCCATTGCACGGACTTTCGGTGCGCCGGTCAGGGTGCCCATGTTCATGCACGCCTGATAAGCATGGAAAATATCGAGGTCGTCGCGTAATTCACCGGTGACGCGGGACACCAGGTGCATCACAAACGCATAACGATCCACTTTGGTCAGTTCCGCCACACTACGGCTGCCGGGACGGCAGATACGGGCGAGGTCATTACGGGCAAGATCGACCAGCATGAAGTGTTCGGCCAGCTCTTTCTGATCCGTACGCAGATCAAGCTCCAGACGGCTGTCTTTATCCGCATCCACCGAACCGTCTGCTGACAGACCGCGCGGACGGGTGCCCGCAATCGGGTAGATTTCAATCTGACGGGTTGCCGGGTCATATTTCAGTGCGCTTTCCGGTGATGCGCCGAACAGAGTGAAATCCGCATCCTGCATAAAGAACAGGTAAGGACTCGGGTTGCGGGTTTTCAGTTCGCGGTAAGCGGCCATCGGGGATGGGCACGGTAACTGAAAGCGGCGTGACGGCACGACCTGGAAGATATCACCCTGAACAATGGATTGTTTTAACTGATTCACGATAGTGCAGAAATCAGCATCCGAATGTGACGTTGTCACGCTGATGTCTACCGGTGTGACAGACGCAGAACCGGTTACCGGCTGTGCCAGAGTCGTTAATACCTGCTGATGCTGTGCTGTCAGGCGGGTTTGTTCTGCGGCATCCGCTGTAAATGTCAGGGTAACCAGTTCACTGGTCTGCTGCTGGTGGTCGATGGTGAGCAGTGTTTCCGCCAGATAAAAACAGTAATCCGGGCAGCTGTTAGTGCGCTCAACCGGCGGCAGTGCCTCAAAGGCCGCGACCAGGTCGTAGCTGAACAGTCCGCCGCAGAACAGCGCGTGACGGTCATCTGCCTGTGACGGCAGGTTCATCAGGGTGCGGAGCACATCAAAGACCGAGGCGGCGCGCAGGCGGGTATCTTCATCCGCATGGGCGGCCGGCGCAGTGAAATGCAGTGTCAGTGTGTTACCGCTGATAGTCCCGGCGGACAGACTTGCCTGCAATACCGGCAGCAATGCAGCGCCGTTGGCGGTCAGTGCTTCTGCGGTGACGGTGTGTCCGGTGCAGCGGATACGCAGTGCGCTGTGCAGCACCAGCATGCTTTTTAAATTTGCTCTGGACGCGATTTCGGCGGATTCTAATAACAGCGTTGCAGGACGCTGTGCGCAAAGCGCGGTGAATACCGCCGCCGGGTCGGGCTGATAAGCCGGATAAGCTGTCCGGATGTGTTGTGTGAAAATCGTGCTGTCCATGATAATTACCTTGCTATGTGAATTTTTTGCCATAAAAAAACCCGCCACGGGGGCGGGTACTGTGCTCTGGTACAGCCGGTTAACTGACATGCACGCACAACCATTCCGCCCGACGGGAAAGATTGCGCCACCAACGATTGTTCAGTTTGTGCATGTTCATGGGATGTCCTCGGTATAAACAGTGATTACAGATAACTCGTTCTATGTACTAGTTAACTAGATCGTGGTTGGTGTGTCAAGGGTTTTTGTGGAATACTGTGCGTCCCGTAAATGCGGATGAAATTTTATGAAGTCACTTCTGGCAATGCATTGTCAGAACAGAAGGGAGACGCGATGGAGCCGGAAAATACAGGTATTGACCTGTCGTGCTATGATTTACACAGCCATACCACTGCGTCAGACGGCATGCTGACACCGGAGCAGTTACTGGACAGAGCCGTTGAGATAAAGGTGACCGTGCTGGCAATTACCGATCACGACACCACGGATGCACTTCCGGCGGCACATCATTATCAGCAGGCAAATAATTTACCGCTGACGGTGATTAATGGTGTTGAAATATCAACGCTTTGGGAACATCATGAGATTCATATTGTCGGGCTGAATATTGATATTACCCATCCGGCAATGACAGAATTACTGGCGCAGCAGTCAGAACGGCGCCGGGCACGCGGGATGCTTATCAGTGAACGGCTGGCAAAGGCCGGAATTGAAGGCACCTGGGATGAGGCGAATGAGCTGGCGCAGGGCGGTGAAGTCACGCGCGGACACTTCGCCCGGGTGTTGATCGCCCGTGGTGTGGAACCGACGATTCCGAAAGTGTTCAAACGTTATCTCGCCCGTAACAAAACCGGTTATGTGCCGCCGCAGTGGTGTGATATCCCTGACGCGGTACAGGCCATTCATGCCGCCGGCGGACAGGCCGTGCTGGCACATCCCGGCCGCTATGGCTTATCCGCCAAGTGGCTTAAGCGCCTGTGTGATTTCTTTAGACAGGCCGGCGGGGATGGCATGGAAGTGGCGCAGTGTCAGCAGGCTCCGGATGAGCGCCGGACTCTGGCGCAATACGCAATAACATACGGATTAAAAGCCTCCCAGGGATCCGATTTTCATCAGCCGTGTTCGTGGATAGAACTGGGCCGTAAATTGTGGTTACCGGGTGATGTAATACCAATCTGGCAGGATTGGTCACTGAAGGATTAACAGAGGAAACAACATGGGCCAGATGTTTTATATCCATCCGGATAACCCGCAGGCACGCCTGATCAATCAGAGCGTGGAGATTTTTAACAAAGGCGGCGTGGTGATTTACCCGACCGATTCCGGCTATGCCATCGGCTGCCGCCTGGAAGATAAAGATGCGTTACAGCGGATCTGCCGTCTGCGTCAGATAGACAGTAATCATAACTTTACCCTGATGTGCCGCGATTTATCGGATATCTCCACCTATGCACATGTGGATAACACGGTATTCCGTTTAATCAAAAATAATACACCGGGTAATTACACCTTTATTCTGCGGGCAACCAAAGAAGTGCCGCGCCGTCTGATGAGTGAAAAACGTAAAACGATTGGTCTGCGTATTCCGGCAAACCCGATTGCCATGGATTTACTTGCTGCAATGGGTGAACCGCTGATGTCAGCCAGTCTGATCCTGCCGGGCAATGATTTTGCGGAATCTGATCCGGAAGAAATTAACGATACCCTGGGCAAGCAGGTGGATCTGGTGATCCACGGCGGTTATATCGGCCAGCAACCGACCACGGTTATCGATTTGACTGACGACGTGCCGGTTGTGGTGCGTGAAGGAACCGGAGATGTAACGCCGTTCCTGTGACCGCCGTGTGCGTCACATGTGTAAAATGCGTTAGCGCCGTGCATTAACCTGTGTATAATGCTGCGGTTGATTTTTATGACGCCTGTGAAGGCGACAGCAGAGGGTGCTCAATGAGCCAGAAAACAGAAAAGTTACAAAAGGTGTTGGCGCATGCAGGGCATGGCTCACGCCGCGAAATTGAAAGTTACATCGAAGCGGGCCGTATCTCCATTGACGGCAAAACTGCCACACTGGGTGACCGTATCGATGTTAATACGAATGCTAAAATCCGCCTCGACGGCCGGATTTTAGGCATCAAAGATGCACAGAAAAACCCGTGTCGTGTTCTGGCGTATTACAAGCCGGAAGGGGAATTATGTACCCGCCACGACCCGGACGGCCGTCCGACAGTCTTTGATCGTCTGCCGCGTATTCAGGGAGCCCGCTGGATTGCCGTCGGTCGCCTGGATGTGAATACCAGCGGATTACTGCTGTTCACCACCGACGGGGAACTGGCAAACCGCCTGATGCACCCGAGCCGTGAAGTGGAGCGTGAATATGCGGTCCGTGTCTTCGGTGAAGTGGATGATGCCAAACGCAATCAACTGCTCAAAGGTGTTCAGCTGGAAGATGGTCCGGCTTCATTCCGCTCGCTGAAATTCAAAGGCGGGGAAGGTATCAACCAGTGGTTTAATGTCTCCCTGACCGAAGGTCGTAACCGTGAAGTCCGCCGGATGTGGGAAGCGGTCGGTGTGCAGGTCAGCCGCCTGATCCGTGTCCGTTACGGCGACATCGATCTGCCGAAAGCGCTGCCGCGTGGCGGATGGGTGGAACTGAACCTGGAAAAAACCAACTACCTGCGCGAACTGGTGGGACTGCCGGCGGAAACCACCACCAAGGTTTCTGTGGAAAGTGATAAACGCCGGATCAAAGCCAATCAGATCCGCCGTGCGGTAAAACGTCACTCACAAGTCGGCACCACCGCATCAAAACGTAATTCCGGGCGTCCGTCATCAACCCGTCAGGGTACCGGAAATACACAGAAACGCCGTACCGGTAAATAATAATCCGGTTACGTAAAACCGGTATTTTCTGTTATTTCAGCCTGTATTTGTTCTTATAAACGTCCTGTGCCATCGCACGGGGCGTTTTTTTGTACAGGAGTCATGCAAATACCCGCAGTGTGGGTTAAAATAATCAAAACAGTATTTCCCGCCGGTGAATGACCGGGAAACAGAGATATATCTGCGAGGAGATGATTATTGCGATAACCAGATGCGGTCTGTTAACGCTCATCTTTCTGCTCCCCGGATGTGATGACGAAACACAGCCCGGCACACCTGAACTGAGCCGGTATTACTACAGTAATATTACCGGGGATGATCTGTTTTTTACGGTAAACGGAAAAAGTTATCACCTTGCACATGACGCGGAGGGCATTGTTTATCTGCCATCCGGTCTGAATAAGCTGGAAACCCCGCAGGGACAACAGATTTCCTTTATGGCTTATCCCGGAAACAGCGGCGGAATCCTCAATCCTTCCCGTGCCCGTTATTATTCCTATACCATTCATGACGGCGATACGCTGTATTCACCGCAATTTAATTCCATGGTAAAGACATTTAAATTTGACGGCCATTATTATCAGGGACCGTTGCGGACCAGTAATGCCGACGTTATCGATAATAACCTGTTTAAATGCCGGTTCTCTTCCGATGTACCTGATATAAAAGCGGTGCTGGACAGATTTATTGCCGGAGAAAAAGGAATGATGACAATCTGTATGAATGAAAATGAATTCCGCCGGTTCCTGGAATACAATCCGCGCGGTGTCAGTTTATTACCGGATAATACGGTGCTCACCCCGGAACAGGATGCGGATACCGGTAATACTTTCCGCCCGCATGACATTCAGTTTCAGGATGCGGAATTGCGTGAGGATGCAGAGAAAATCACTGATATTGTGACGGAGTTCCGGCATCAGACTGATGTGACAAAAAAATATGAAATATACAGCCGTTATCACACGGTACTGATGCGGATGGCTAATCGTTACCGTCAGATACTGCTGCAAAGCGATAAAGAGAATAAGACTGACAAAGAAGAGAGCCGGAGATTCAGTGAGTTTGTGCAGGAAACCGGTGAAATTTTCGGTGCCGGGGTTTTACCGCTGCAAACGGATGAAACGCCCCCGGCACACTGACGTTACTGCCTTTAATTATTCCGCCGGTCCGGCTTTGCGTCCGGGCTGCGCATCATAGCTGATCCCGTTTTTACCGGCACTGTCATCACACATCACATATAAATAGGTCGGCATAATATCCGCCGGGGTTTTCAGTTTTTCTGATGCCTCATCCGGAAATGCGCCGGCGCGCATGGCCGTGCGGGTACCGCCCGGATTAATGCAGCTGACGCGCAGCCCTGTGCCTTTATATTCCTCAGCCAGAACCTGCATCATACCTTCAGTGGCAAATTTTGAGACGGCATAGGCTCCCCATGCGGCACGGCCTTCGCGGCCGACACTTGATGATGTGAATACCAGCGAACTCTGCGGGGATTTCAGCAGGAGCGGTAACAGTGCCTGTGTCAGTATAAAGGTACCATTAACATTCACCTGCATTACATCCTGCCATAACTGTACCGGCTGCTCAGTGAGCGGCGCGACCACGCCCAGAATACCGGCGTTGTGCAGTACGCCATCCAGCCGCGGAATCTCCTGTTCCAGCGCGGCAGCGAACTGACGGCTTTGCGCTTCTGTCAGTGTCAGTAAGTCCTGATGATAAATACGCGGCACTGACCCGTAACGCTGCGTGATTTCATCACGGACGGCCTGTAATTTGGATTCTGTCCGGCCGGTCAGGATCAGTTCCGCACCGTAGCGGGCATAGGTCAGGGCGGCTTCACGGCCAATCCCGTCACCGGCACCGGTTATCAGGATGATTTTATTCTTCAGTGCATCAGGGGAGGACGGGGAAAAGCGGGATACATCATTATTATGCATGGTGATAACTCCGGAAAAGCAAATGGACGGGTATCACATCCCGGACAGGGTGTGAACCCGTTTTTATCATACCGTCCTCAGGGCGTGATTGCCATCAAGGGTTACAAAACTAGTTGAGCATTTATCAGATTTTTTAGTTAAAATAGTGCCATTCAATTTAACAGTATTAAGGTGTGCCGGTGGAGTTTCTCTCACAATACGGTTTGTTTCTTGCTGAAACCGTAACTATTGTTCTGGCAATCATTGCCATTGTCGTGTTCTTTGTCATGCTCAGCATCCGTAAAGGGCAGTCTCTGGGTAAATTACGTCTGACGGATCTGGGTGAAAACTACCGCGACAGACAGCGTGAAATGCAACATGCCCGCATGAGCGAAGCAGAACAGAAAGTCTGGAATAAAGCGTTTAAAAAACAACAAAAAAACGAAGATAAAAAAGACAAAAGCAACGCCAAAAACGGTCAGACCCGTCTGCGCAAATCCTGTATCTATGTAATTGACTTTAAAGGCAGCCTGGATGCGCACGAGGTGGAATCACTGCGTGAAGAAATCACCATTATTCTGTCCGTGGCCGAGCCGGGTCTGGATGAAGTGCTGGTGCGTCTGGAAAGTCCGGGCGGACTGGTTCACGCCTATGGTCTGGCAGCCGCTCAGCTGACCCGTCTGCGTGAGAAAAATATCCGTATTACCATTGCGGTTGATAAAGTCGCGGCCAGTGGTGGTTATATGATGGCGTGTGTGGCGGATAAAATTGTGGCCGCGCCGTTTGCGATTGTCGGTTCGATTGGCGTGGTGGCACAGGTGCCTAACATCCATCGTCTGCTGAAGAAAAATGATATTGATGTGGAAATGCATACTGCCGGTCAATATAAACGCACGCTGACATTCATCGGGCAGAATACCGATGAAGGCCGTGAGAAATTCCAGCAGGAGCTGGATGAAACGCACGTTCTGTTCAAAAGCTTTGTTTCTCAGAACCGTCCGTCTCTGGACATTGATAAAGTGGCGACCGGTGAACACTGGTACGGCACCCAGGCAAAAGAGCTGGGACTGGTTGATGAGCTGGCAGTGAGTGATGATTTAATTGTCGCGGCAATTCCTGACCATGAAGTGATTCAGGTGCGTTATTTCCGCCGTAAGCGTCTTATTGATAAAATCACCCAGAGTGTGATGATGAGTGCTGACCGCCTTATTCTCCGCTGGTGGCAGCGCGGGAATGGCCCGGTCGGGAAATAACCGTCTCAATATAAATAACGGCAGCGCAGGCTGCCGTTATTCTTTGCGGATTATTATTATCCGACCGGTGACTATTCTGGTATCCGTCTGTTAATCCGCCAGATGATATTGTTCTGACAGAACGTGAGCGAGATGTTTAAACATATTAAAGACGGCCGCACTTTTGAGTGTCGGCAGGCCCTGGTCGTCTAAAAAGTATTCACCTTTAAAAACCAATACGCCGGATTTCTGTTCAACATCATCAGCCTGCATACCCTCCAGAAAATCTTCATGTTCCTGTATGATTTTATTGGCTTTTTCTAACAGCTCTTGTTTGCTGATGGCGATGGTTTCTTTTTGCATTCTGTGAACTCCTTTGAAAAATAATTTGTTGCGCATCACTATTTATCAGGTAGAGTGTGAACTTTTCAAGAGCCCCGCAACGTGGCGGGAAGACTATTTGCGTAATACACTCCGGTGACGGCGATATTAAAAATACATCATTTCCTGACAGATGTTTTGAGTTGAAACAAAGCATTAGTATAAAAAGAGTTGATCTATTACGAAAGTGCCTCAATATAAAAGGCAGTGTATTTAACGCAAAAATTGGCGTTTTTATAATCGCCCCGAAAATTTAGGTAATGATAATTATGGGTAAAGCTCTTGTCATCGTGGAGTCCCCGGCAAAAGCCAAAACGATTAACAAGTATCTCGGCAAAGACTACGTGGTGAAATCCAGCGTCGGTCACATCCGGGATCTGCCGACGAGTGGTTCAGCGAGCCGTAAACCCGCTGCTGCAGGCGATAAAACGAAAAAAGTTAAAAAAGACGAACGCACAGCGCTGGTCAGCCGGATGGGTGTTGACCCGTACCACGGCTGGGAAGCGGATTATCAGATTCTGCCGGGCAAAGAAAAGGTTGTTTCTGAATTACAGCACCTGGCCGCCGATGCATCACACATCTATCTCGCAACGGACCTTGACCGCGAAGGGGAAGCCATTGCATGGCACCTGCGGGAAGTGATCGGCGGTGATGACAGCCGCTTCAGCCGGGTTGTATTTAATGAAATCACCAAAAATGCGATAAGTCAGGCGTTTGAACAGCCGGGCGAACTGAATATTGACCGTGTGAATGCCCAGCAGGCGCGCCGCTTTATGGATCGCGTGGTGGGTTACATGGTGTCTCCGCTACTGTGGAAGAAAATTGCCCGTGGTTTATCCGCCGGTCGTGTGCAGTCTGTCGCGGTGCGTCTGATTGTTGAGCGCGAGCGCGAAATCAAAGCGTTTGTACCGGAAGAGTACTGGCAGATCCACGCACTGCTGTCTGATAAAAAAGATCAGCTGCGCATGGAAGTGGTGCAGGAAAACGGCAAAACCTTTAAAGCGGTCAATGAGAAACAGGCACATGCTGCTGTCAGCAAGTTACAGGCTGCCACCTTTAAAATTACTGACCGCGAAGACCGTCCGACCTCCAGCAAGCCGGGTGCACCGTTTATTACCTCCACACTCCAGCAGGCCGCGAGCACGCGCCTGAGCTTTGGTGTGAAGAAAACCATGATGATGGCACAGCGTCTTTATGAAGCCGGTCACATCACCTATATGCGTACCGATTCCACCAACCTGAGCCAGGATGCCATTACAATGGCGCGTGACTATATCACTGAGAATTTCGGTGATAAGTATCTGCCTGCCTCGCCGAATCTGTACAGCAACAAAGAGAATTCCCAGGAAGCGCACGAAGCTATCCGTCCGTCTGATATCGCTGTAACGGAAGAGATGCTCAAGGATATGGAGCCGGATGCGCGCCGCCTGTATCAGTTGATCTGGCGTCAGTTTGTCGCGTGTCAGATGACACCGGCAAAATACGATTCCACCACACTGACCGCAGAAGCGGGTGATTTCACACTGAAAGCCAAAGGGCGCACACTGCGTTTCGACGGCTGGACCAAAGTGATGCCTGCACTGCGTAAGAATGATGAAGATAATACGCTGCCTGCGATTGCGCCGGGCACGGTCATGACGCGCGAAGCGATTGATCCGGTACAGCACTTCACTAAACCGCCTGCGCGTTTCAGTGAGGCGTCACTGGTTAAAGAGCTGGAAAAACGCGGTATCGGTCGTCCGTCCACCTATGCGTCAATTATTTCCACCATTCAGGACCGCGGTTATGTGAAAGTGGAAAACCGCCGTTTCTATGCTGAGAAAATGGGTGAAATTGTCACCGATCGTCTCGAAGAAACCTTTGCGGAACTGATGAACTACGACTTTACCGCACGGATGGAAAATCAGCTCGACCATATCGCCAACAATGAAGCGAAGTGGAAATCGGTGCTGGACGAATTCTTTGCTGATTTCAGCAAGCAGCTGGATAACGCGGGCAAAGAGCCGGAAGAAGGCGGTATGCGAACGAACCCGATGGTCATTACCTCGATCATCTGTCCGACCTGTTCCCGCCCGATGGGGATCCGTACCGCATCCACCGGGGTATTCCTGGGCTGTTCCGGTTATGCTCTGCCGCCGAAAGAGCGCTGCAAGCAGACCATCAACCTGATTCCGGAACACGAAATCCTCAATATCCTTGAAGGGGATGACGCGGAAACCAATGCGCTGCGTGCCCGCCGCCGCTGCCCGAAATGCGGCACTGCGATGGACAGCTACCTGATCGACACCGGCCGTAAACTGCATGTCTGCGGTAACAACCCGGAATGTGAAGGGTACGAAGTCGAAGAAGGTGAGTTCCGCATTAAAGGGTATGATGGCCCGGTCGTTGAATGTGAGAAATGCGGCTCTGAGATGCACCTGAAAATGGGGCGTTTCGGTAAGTACATGGGCTGTACCAACGACGAGTGTAAAAACACCCGTAAAATTCTGCGTAACGGTGAAGTCGCTCCGCCGAAAGAAGATCCGGTTCCGTTACCGGAACTGCCGTGCGAAAAATCAGACGCGTACTTTGTACTGCGTGATGGTGCTGCCGGTATCTTCCTGGCGGCGCACAATTTCCCTAAATCACGGGAAACCCGTGCACCGCAGGTAGCAGAACTGGTTCGCTTTAAAGATCGTCTGTCTGAGAAAATGCGTTATCTGGCGGAAGCGCCGGTGGCGGATCCGGACGGTAATCCGACGACTGTCCGCTGGAGCCGCAAAACCAAACAGCAGTATGTGGCATCCGATAAAGACGGCAAAGCCACCGGCTGGTCTGCATTCTATATCGACGGCAAATGGGTTGAGAAAGCCAAATAATCTGTCGTTATAGGGTTCTGTTGTCACAATAATAAAAACCGGTCAGGATTTCCCTGACCGGTTTTTTTATGCCGGAAACAGTGTTCTGGCGGTGTATTGTACGGCAGACAGTGATTAATAGCTTTTTGTTATAAGCATTAAATAAAATAGCCTAAGAAAGGAATAGCCGTGATTTCCCGCGCTTTGCTGAGAAATGCGCAGTATCAGGGCATTGAGCTGTTATTTTTTGGCTGGTGCCCGTGCATTTTTTGTTATATCGTCACTGAATAGAATAACGTTATAACAATTTGCTCACTTATTCTTTTTCGGAATAATAAAGATGAAAAAGGAGTAAGCAATGCCGAACCTGCACGGAAAGGAATAAGCGGATGAAATTACAGCAGCTGCGCTATATTGTGGAAGTGGTTAATCACAATCTGAATGTCTCCTCGACTGCCGAGGGGCTGTACACATCACAACCCGGTATCAGTAAGCAGATCCGGATGCTGGAAGATGAGCTGGGAATGCAGATTTTTGCCCGCAGCGGTAAACATCTGACCCACGTGACACCGGCCGGGGAATCTGTTATCCGCATCTCCCGTGAAGTGCTGGCGAAAATAGATGCCATCAAGGCTGTCGCCAGCGAGCACACGTATCCGGAGCAGGGAACCCTGAGTATCGCCACGACCCATACTCAGGCGCGTTATGCACTGCCGCCGGTCATTAAAGGCTTTATTGAGCGTTATCCGCATGTTTCCCTGCATATGCACCAGGGCACACCGACACAGATAGCCGAGGATGTCTGCAAAGGCAACAGCGATTTTGCCATCGCGACAGAAGCCCTGCATCTGTATAACGATTTGATTATGCTGCCGTGCTATCAGTGGAACCGGGCCGTGGTGGTCCGCCGTGATCACCCGCTGGCGCAGCGGCGCGACCTGACTATCGCGGATATCGCGGAGTATGAAATTGTCACCTATACCCACGGTTTCACCGGCCGTTCCGAGCTGGACAGCACCTTTGAAAAACAGGGGCTGAAACCGAAAGTCGTCTTTACCGCAACAGATGCGGATGTGATTAAAACCTATGTCCGTCTCGGGCTCGGGATCGGGATTATTGCCAGTATGGCGGTCGATCCGGAGACAGATAAAGACCTCGTCAGTATCGATATGCGGGATAAATTCAGCTACAGCACCACAAAAATCGGTTTCCGGCGCGGTAGTTTCCTGAGAACCTATATGTATGATTTTATGTGGCGTTTCGCGCCGCATCTGACGCGCGATGTGGTGGATAAAGCGATTGCGCTGCGTAATAATGAAGACATCGAAGCCATGTTTAAAGACATTCCGCTGCCGATTGTCTGAATACTTATTATCAGGGGAACTGATGAGTAAATTATCCGCACTGACAGGCGCTGTCCTGCTTGCCGCCGGGCTGTTGCCGGCGGTTGTATCTGCATCCGTACCGGCGGCACCGGTCTGTAAAGAGACCGTGCGTGACCCGGAAAGCTATGATTCAACGGATGAATGCTACTACAAAGGCAGCAATCTGGTACAAACTTACGGGATCTACCGCAACACAACCGGAGAGCCAAAGAATCTGACGGAAAAACTGACACCCGGCACGGATCAGTCTTTCACAGATTATGGTGATACGGTCAGTCTGGAATACAAATGGCGGGGCAATAATCACCTGACGGTAACGCAGTTATTTAACGGCGGTCAGGATACCATCTCATTTGAGAATGACGGGCAGGGAACCCGGGTTATTACAGAATACAGTCCGGATTAATTATCCTGCAAAATTGTTAGTTTTGGTTACATTGAATTAACAAATTGTGTGGCTGCCCCCGCAAAGATTACGGGAATATGGTATCTTTATAATGAAAATAATAAGGAAGATACCTGTTTAACCCGTACACTCTGTGTGGAGGCGTTATGTCGTTAACCTTAAAGCAACAGTGTGAAACCCTGCTGACAGCGGGTGGAAAACACTACCATATCTATCATCTCTCCCGCCTGGCGGAACAGCTCGGCAATCTTGATAAACTTCCCAAATCCCTGAAAGTGCTGGCCGAAAACCTGTTGCGTAATCTCGATGGCGACAGCGTACAGGTGCGCGATTTACAGGCGCTGATCGACTGGCAGAAAACCGGCACCGCTGACCATGAAATTGCCTTCCGGCCCGCCCGTGTGCTGATGCAGGATTTTACCGGTGTGCCGGCGGTGGTGGATCTGGCGGCGATGCGCCAGGCTATCCGCGTGCTGGGCGGAGAAGAGAGTAAGGTCAATCCGTTGTCGCCGGTCGATCTGGTTATCGACCACTCGGTGATGGTGGATGAATATGCCAGTGAGCAGGCTTTTGCTGATAACGTGGCCATTGAAATGTCACGTAATAACGAGCGTTACCGCTTTCTGCGCTGGGGACAACAGGCCTTTGACCGCTTCCGTGTGGTTCCGCCGGGAACGGGGATCTGCCATCAGGTCAACCTCGAGTACCTCGGGAAATCAGTCTGGTATGAAACCCGCGACGGTAAAACCTATGCTTATCCGGATACCCTGGTCGGGACAGATTCCCACACCACCATGATTAACGGCCTCGGCGTGCTGGGCTGGGGCGTGGGCGGTATTGAAGCGGAAGCCGCGATGCTCGGACAGCCGGTGTCAATGCTGATCCCGGATGTGGTCGGGTTTAAACTGACCGGCCGTCTGCGCGAAGGGATCACCGCTACTGACCTGGTACTGACTGTGACACAAATGCTGCGCAAACACGGCGTGGTGGGCAAATTTGTTGAATTCTGGGGTGACGGTCTGGCGCAGTTGCCGCTGGCTGACCGCGCCACGATTGCCAATATGGCACCGGAATACGGTGCAACCTGTGGTTTCTTCCCGGCGGATGAGGTCACACTCAGTTATATGCGTCTGACCGGGCGTAGTGATGACGAAATCGCACTGGTGGAAACGTACTGCAAAGCGCAGGGATTGTGGCGTCACGAGGGGGATGAGCCGCGCTTTACCTCCGGGCTGGCGCTGGATCTGGCGGATGTGCAGACCAGTCTGGCCGGGCCGAAACGTCCGCAGGACAGAGTGGTGCTGGCGCAGGTACCGGGCGCGTTTCAGGCGGCGGTTGATCTGGAACTGAACAAAAAGTCCCCGGCGGCGAAAGTGCCTGTTTCTCTGCATGGCGACGATTTTACCCTTGAGGATGGTGCCGTGGTGATTGCCGCTATCACATCCTGTACCAACACCTCCAACCCCGGTGTGCTGATGACCGCCGGTCTGCTGGCAAAAAATGCCGCTGAAAAAGGGCTGACCCGAAAACCGTGGGTGAAAACCTCTCTGGCCCCCGGTTCGAAAGTGGTGACAGATTACCTGAATGCCGCCGGATTCACGCCGTATCTGGATCAGCTGGGATTCAATCTTGTCGGTTATGGTTGTACTACCTGCATCGGCAACTCCGGGCCGCTGGATGCGGAAATCGAAACCGCCATCAAAGAGAATGACCTGACAGTCGGTGCCGTGCTGTCCGGCAACCGCAACTTTGAAGGGCGCATCCATCCGCTGGTGAAAACCAACTGGCTGGCTTCTCCGCCGCTGGTGGTGGCTTATGCACTGGCAGGCAATCTGCACTGTAATCTGGAAACCGATCCGCTGGGTTATGACAAACAGGGCAAGCCGGTACTGTTAAAAGATATCTGGCCGGATAATGCCGCAATTGCTGCCGCAGTGGAAAAAGTGAAAACAGAGATGTTCCGCAAAGAGTATTCGGCAGTGTTTGACGGTGATGAGCAGTGGCAGTCACTGCCGGTGGAAAATACCCCGACTTACCAGTGGCAGCCGGATTCCACCTATATCCGTCATCCGCCGTATTTTGAGGGAATGCCGGTTTCCCCGGCGCCGGTCAAAGATGTAAAACAGGCGCGGATTCTGGCGATCCTCGGTGATTCTGTCACCACTGACCATATCTCTCCGGCGGGGAACATCAAAGCAGACAGCCCGGCGGGGCGCTATTTACAGGCACACGGCGTGAAACCGGCGGATTTTAACTCCTACGGCTCACGGCGCGGTAACCATGAAGTGATGGTGCGCGGCACGTTTGCCAATATCCGTATCCGCAATGAAATGGTGCCGGGCACGGAGGGCGGATTTACCCGCCATATTCCGTCCGGGGAAACACTGGCTATCTTTGATGCCGCAATGCGTTATCAGGAATCAGGGACACCGCTGGTGGTGATAGCCGGAAAAGAGTACGGCTCCGGATCCAGCCGTGACTGGGCAGCGAAAGGCACTAATCTTCTGGGTGTGAGAGTGGTGCTGACGGAATCCTATGAGCGGATCCACCGTTCTAACCTGATTGGTATGGGGATCCTGCCGCTGGAGTTTCCGGCGGGAACCGATCGCCGTACGCTGGGGCTGACCGGGGATGAACTGATTGATGTCGGCGGCCTGAACAGTGTCACACCAAAACAGATTGTACCGGTGAAAATCACACATGCGGACGGACGTGTGACTGAACTGAATGCGCTGTGCCGTATCGACACACAGACGGAGCTGGAATATTACCGCCACGGCGGCATCCTCTGCTATGTGATCCGGCAGATGCTGGCGTAACGTATTCAGACAGGTAAAAACAAAGCGCGGCATTTGCCGCGCTTTTCTGTTTTTACTGACTTTTGCAGGTGGATCAGTGATTACAGCCCGGAGACTGGCACAGCATGTGTCCCATTTTCTCCGCTTTGGTATCCAGATAATGGGCATTAGCCGGATTACGGCCGACAATCAGCGGCACGCGTTCAGTAATGTTAATCCCGGCCTGGGTCAGAATCTCGACTTTTTCCGGGTTATTGGTCAGCAGGCGGATGGCGTGCACATCCAGCAGTTTGTACATATCGGCGCACAATGTGAAATCGCGCTCATCCGGGGCAAAACCCAGCTTCTGGTTGGCTTCAACAGTATCCAGCCCGGTATCCTGTAATGCATAGGCGCGGATTTTATTCAGCAGGCCAATATTACGGCCTTCCTGACGGTGATACAGTAATACACCACGACCTTCTTCCGAGATTTGTTTCAGAGCAGCTTCCAGCTGGAAACCACAGTCACAGCGCAGGCTGAACAGCGCGTCACCGGTTAAACATTCTGAATGGACACGGGATAACACCGGCTCATCACCGCTGATGTCCCCGAACACCAGAGCCACGTGATCGTGACCGGTGGCAATTTCTTCAAATCCGACCATCAAAAATTCCCCGAACGGGGTAGGTAATTTTGCCTGTGCGACACGTTTTAACTGCAACTCTTTATTCATGATTTATTAACTCATTGATATAAATATCTTTATTTAAACGCACATAATCGTATTGGCGATGTTATTATCTGCGTTGCCCGGGAAATGAAACTGACATTCCATTTGCGGGTCAAATAACTGAACATGACCATAGTAGTACATCAGTTTGACAAAAATAATATTTATTTTTAACGGAATGATTCAACCCGGATGAAAAACCTGACAAAACCCTTTATCGCCGGTGTCATATTACTGATGCTGGTACCGCTGGTGACATTACTGACCGGCTGGCGCTGGCAGCCATCAGGTGATGATGACCTGCTGCGCGGCCTGTGGCACCTGACAGATACCGCGGCATATCCGCTGGCCATTATCGTATCACTCATTTTTTGTATTCTGTTTGTCCGTTTGTTTCGCGGCAGCAGAAAGCAGGCACTGCGTGCAGCAGCACTGATCCTGGTGGTGGTGGCTGCCGGACAGGGTATCAAAGTGGCGATGAAAAACACCATTAAAGAGCCGCGCCCGTATGTGGTCTGGCTGACACAGCAACATATTGTGTCAGAAAAAGGGTTCTATGACCTTTCCCGGAAAGCACGGGCACAACTGCTGGAAAATACCGTGAAAAATCATTATCAGGTGCCCGGCTGGCTGCTGAAACACTGGAAAAGTGAAACCGGTTATGCGTTTCCATCCGGTCATGCACTGTTTGCCAGTGCGTGGGCGCTGATACTCTTTGTGTTTTTTACCGCACAGGGCCGCCGCGGGCTGGCGGGCGTGATTCTGCTGTGGGGCATTCTGGCGGAATACAGCCGCCTGGCGCTGGGGATGCACTGGCCGTCAGATATCATTATGTCTGTGATTATTAACGCAATCCTGGCCGGAATATTCTTTATCTGGCTTAACAGACAGAAGGAAAATGGTGTGCAACCGCCGCCGCTGACCTGAAATCATGTTATTATAAGGCGCGTGAAACCCGTTGCCGGTATTCTGTGCGGATACCGGCAAAAAAGCGGAAAAAACTCGGGAACACAACAAATTACTTTCATTCTCCCCGGGGTAAATGGTAACTTAAGGGGTTAGTGCGTCTGCAAGAAGCAGGCGCGGAATGCAAGCCTGATAATAGGAACGCCGGTGAAATATTTTCTGATTTTTATCCTTGTACTGGTGGTTTTCATCATTTCGGTGACACTGGGCGCAAATAACGATCAGGTAGTCACATTTAATTATCTGATTGCGCAGGGACAGTATTCTGTATCCACCTTGCTGGCCGTACTGTTCGGTATCGGTTTTGTGCTGGGCTGGATTGTCTGCGGTCTGTTTTATTTACGTCTGCGGTTGTCGCTGGCCCGTGCCCGGCACCGGATCAAACGTCTGGAAGCTGACCAGACGGTGCAGTCTTCCGGTTC
The DNA here is from genome assembly GCF_022819185.1 of Morganella sp. HSTU-ASny43. Lineage (NCBI taxonomy): Bacteria > Pseudomonadati > Pseudomonadota > Gammaproteobacteria > Enterobacterales > Morganellaceae > Morganella > Morganella sp. HSTU-ASny43. Next base: position 22,130 of record NZ_WSPG01000007.1, on the reverse strand, counting down.
GGTTGCACTGCGGGACACCACTAAGGAATAAGCATTATGCTTGAGCTGTTGTTTCTTCTGTTGCCCATTGCTGCCGCATACGGCTGGTATATGGGGCGGCGCAGCGCGCAGCAGAATCAACAACAACATGCTGACCGCCTGTCACGCGACTATGTGGCAGGCGTAAACTTTTTGCTGTCCGATCAGCAGGATAAAGCGGTTGATTTGTTCCTCGACATGCTGAAAGAAGACAGCTCTGCATTTGAAGCTCACCTGACACTCGGCAACCTGTTCCGTTCGCGCGGCGAAGTGGAACGTGCCATCCGCATCCATCAGTCGCTGATGGAAAGCGCCTCTCTCTCCTATGACCAGCGTCTCCTCGCCACACAACAGCTGGGCCGCGATTATGTGGCCGCCGGGGTCTATGACCGGGCGGAAGTCCTGTTTTTACAGCTGATTGATGAGGCGGATTTCAGACAAAGTGCACTCCAGTCGCTGTTATCGATCTATCAGTCCACCAGTGACTGGAGCAAAGCTATCGATATCGGTGAAAAGCTGCTGAAACAGGGTGATAGCGGGCAGCGGGAGAATATCGCTAATTTCTATTGTGAGCTGGCATTGCAGGCGCTGGGCAGCGATAACACTGACGGGGCATTTGCGTATCTTGCCAAAGCGGCGGGGGCGGATAAAAACTGTGCCCGGGTGTCGATTATGCAGGGGCGCATTCATATTGAACGGGCGGAATACAGCAAAGCCGTTACCGTGCTCAAGCGGGTGTTTGAGCAGGATAAAGAAATGGTCAGTGAAACACTGCCAATGCTGGAAACCTGCTACACGCACCTTGATCAGCCGGCAGAATGGGCAGAATACCTGCTGCACTGTTCGGATGAAAATATTGGCGCTATTGCCGAACTCTATCTTGCGGATATTATTGAACAGCAGGAAGGGCCGGAAATGGCGATCACCTATGTTAACCGCCAGTTGCAGCGCCATCCGACCATGCGTCTGTTCTGCCGTCTGATGGAATATTATCTGTCAGAGGCGGAGGAAGGGCGTGCCAAAGAGAGTCTCGGCCTGCTGCGTAACATGGTCGGCGAACAAATCCGGACAAAACCGGATTACCGCTGCGGCAAATGCGGATTTACATCACACGCCCTGTACTGGCACTGCCCGTCCTGCCGGTCATGGGATACTATCAAGCCTATCAGAGGGCTGGACGGACAATGACAACGTCACATTTACCCGTAATTATTTACCCGTATTAATTCACCAACCACAGGTAATACATTCATGACATCTCTTTCTTCGCATACAGGCCGTGCAGATATCGCATCGCCTGTTATTGTTGCGCTCGATTACGACAACCCGGATGACGCGCTGGCTTTTGCCGACCGTATCGATCCGGCACAGTGCCGTCTGAAAGTCGGTAAAGAGCTGTTTACCTTCTGCGGGCCGGAATGTGTCCGCGCACTGCAGCAGCGCGGGTTTGAGGTCTTTCTTGACCTGAAATTCCATGATATTCCGAATACCGCGGCGCATGCGGTTCGGGCAGCGGCTGAGCTGGGTGTGTGGATGGTTAACGTCCATGCGGCAGGCGGCGAACGTATGATGACAGCAGCGAAAGAGATTCTGCTGCCGTACGGTAACGATGCGCCGCTGCTGATCGCGGTAACTGTGCTGACCAGCATGGAGCAATCCGACCTGGCCGGAACCGGTATTGATGCCACACCGGCAGAGCACGCGCTGCGTCTGGCAAAATTAACACAGAACTGCGGGCTGGATGGTGTGGTCTGTTCTGCTCATGAAGCGAAACTGATGAAAGAGACCCTGGGCCGGGAATTTAAACTGGTCACGCCGGGGATCCGCCCTGAAGGCAGTGATGCCGGTGACCAGCGGCGTATCATGACACCACCGCAGGCAGTCAGTGCCGGGGTGGATTACATGGTTATCGGGCGGCCAATCACCCGCAGTGATAACCCGCAGGCGGCATTACAGGCGATTAATGCTTCAGTGGGAGTATTATAAGATGGACAATAATTCACGCCTGGTTTATTCCACAGATGCCGGCCGTATTGATGAGCCGGAAGTCAAAGCGGAACGCCCGAAAGGTGACGGTATTGTCCGTATTCAGCGTCAGACCAGCGGCCGTAAAGGTAAGGGTGTGTGCCTGATCACCGGTATTGATTTGGATGATGCTGCACTGAGCAAGCTGGCGGCAGATCTGAAAAAACGCTGCGGCTGCGGCGGGGCGCTGAAAGATGGTGTAATTGAAATTCAGGGTGATAAACGCGATTTACTGAAGCAACTGCTGGAAGAGAAAGGCTTTAAAGTCAAACTGGCAGGCGGCTGACAGAGAGATAAGGCGTCCGTTGCGGACGCCTTTGTCACTGACCGGCCTCGTGGCCGATAATCCCGCCGACGGCAGCACCACCCACTGTACCCAGACCGGAACCATCCGTCAGGATCGCGCCGCTGATAGCACCTAACTCAGCACCAATTGCGGTATCTTTCTCCTGCTCTGACAGGTTCTTACAGCCGCTGAGTGCCAGCAGGCCACCAGCAACAAGCAATGCCGTTACTATTTTCTTCATCTCATTTCCCCGCTGAATGTCTGATTATCATCACTATAGCAATCACGTTACTAATTACTATCCTCATGATTTAAATAAAATTTAAATGCTGATAAAGGTATTAATGTCCGGGATTTAATGACAGGAACAGCGGCGGGTTCTGAGTGGCAGGAATAAAAAAACCGCCGTTAATACAAAACGGCGGTTCTTATCAGTCAGTGATTCCGGATCAGAGTGGGCGGGCCAGAATACTGCGGGTTTCCATCTTAACTTCCTCAATTTTCACCGGAATGATGTCATTGAGGCGGTAACGTACTTCACCTTTAATCAGCACTGAGCCGGTTTCCTGGCTGCACTGGAGCTCATCTTTGACCGGGTGAATAAAGGTGCCGGGGATAAAGGCGACCGCGCCGTTGTCTGTCAGACGGACACGCACGCCACCGCGGGTGATATCAATGATCTCAGCCGGGAACGGGGTATCTGTACCGGCATACGGCTGCAGATAACGGGCATATAACCAGTCACCGACATCACGCTCTGCCATACGGTTGGCACGGCGGCGCTCTGCCAGGTGCTCGGCCAGGGCTTCAGCTGGTTTTTCCGCAGACTGACCGGCGATAATCGCTTTCAGCAGACGGTGGTTCACAATATCGCTGTATTTACGAATAGGGGATGTCCAGGTTGCATAGCCATCCAGTCCCAGACCAAAGTGCGGGCCTTTTTCCATGCGGACTTCGGCAAAGGTCTGGAAGCGGCGGATACGGCTGTCGAGGAACTGTGTCGGCTGATTATCCAGTTCACGGCGCAGACGACAGAAACCGTCGAGAGTCAGTAATTCTTCAGCGCTGAAGTTAATACCGTTTTCGGCGAGCAGGGCAACGGCCTGACTGATGGTCAGCGGATCCAGCCCGGTGTGCACGTTATAGACACCAAAGCCGAGTTTTTTATCCAGCACTTGTGCGGCACAGATATTGGCGGTGATCATCGCTTCTTCCACAATGCGGTTGGCACTGCGGCGCTGTTCAGCCACGATATCCGTCACTACGCCGTTTTCATCAAGGATAAAGCGGTAATCAGGACGATCTTTAAAGACCAGCGCATGAGTTTCACGCCAGTGATGGCGGCGCTGATACATATCCTGCAACAGGGAAATCTGACGGCGGATAGTTTCATCCGGCGTCACGCGGTCAGCCACACCTTCCAGCAGGTCGGAAACATCGTCGTAAGCCAGCTTGGCTTTGGATTCAACCCAGGCGGCGAAGAATACGGCATCATCAGACAGAGAGCCATCCTCATTAACGGAGACCTGACACACCAGTGCCGGGCGGCGCACATGCGGATGCAGCGAGCACAGGTCATCAGACAGGTTACGCGGCAGCATCGGGATATTAAAGCCCGGCAGATAGTTGGTAAATGCGCGTTTATGGGCAATAGCGTCCAGCTCGCTGCCGGCCGGGATGTAGCTGGTCGGGTCCGCAATCGCGATAGTCAGCTGAAGCTGATTGTTATCACCGGTAGTGATGTAAAGTGCATCATCCATATCTTCGGTGGATGCGCTGTCGATAGTGACAAAATCCAGATGGGTCAGATCAGTACGCGGCAGATTATCATCCGCCATGGTTACCTCAACCGGCTCCGGCTCTTTCAGTGCGTGCTGGTGGCGGGTCAGTGTCACCCACCACGGCGCGTAATGGTCGTCCGCATCGGTGATAAAGCCGGTGATTTCCGCGTGGAAGCTGCGATCACCTTTCAGCGGGTGGCGGCGCATTTCCGCAACTGCCCAGTCACCCTGACGAAACTCATGATCAACGCCTTTTGCCGGACGGCAGGGAATGGAATCTTTTAACAGCGGATGATCAGGAATGATCCAGAGACGGTCATCATTTTCCTTGCGCTGCACACGGCCGACAAACCGGTCCAGAAACGGGGTGATCAGCGCTTCAGGCTCAGCCACATCTTTATTATTCACCGTGTGAATAGCTGCGGTGACGCGGTCGCCGTGCATGACTTTTTTCATCTGCGGCGGCGGAATAAAATAGGATTTTTGTCCGTCAACTTCCAGGAAACCGTAGCCTTTATCGGTACTTTTTACGATCCCTTCGACACGCAATGTTTTATCGTGGAGCTGTTGTTTTAGCTGAGCTAATAGCGGGTTATCTTGAAACATAGGTTCCCGTACTGGTTGGGTGAGCAAATTTATGGTTATTTTTACGCGAATTTACGCTGCCCGCAAGCACAGAGGGCAATTTCTGTTTAAAGCGCAGCAGATTAATCTTCCGGATACACTTTTTCGCTGAATTCACACAAATCCTCAATGATGCATGAACCGCAGCGGGGTTTGCGGGCAACACAGGTATAACGCCCGTGCAGTATAAACCAATGGTGGCAGTCGACTTTAAATTCTGCCGGAACAACCCGCAATAATTTTTGTTCCACCTCATCCACATTTTTACCGGGGGCAAATTTTGTGCGGTTACAGACACGGAAAATATGGGTATCAACAGCAATGGTCGGCCAGCCGAACGCAGTATTGAGCACCACATTGGCAGTTTTGCGCCCCACACCCGGCAGCGCCTCAAGAGCAGCTCTGTCTTCCGGCACTTCGCCGTTATGCAGCTCAACCAGCATCCGGCAGGTTTTAATCACATTTTCTGCTTTGGTATTAAATAACCCGATGGTTTTAATATAGGATTTCACACCGTCCACACCCAGATCCAGAATGGCCTGCGGCGTATTGGCAACGGCATACAGCGGACGGGTGGCTTTATTGACACTGACATCTGTCGCCTGGGCGGATAATAAGACGGAGATCAGTAATTCAAACGGAGAATCAAACAGCAGTTCAGTGGTGGGTTGCGGGTTGTTGTCCCGCAGGCGGGTCAGGATTTCAATACGTTTTTCTTTATTCATAACGACATTGGCTCATTCATGATAAAAGCAGCCTCCCGGAGAGGAGCCTGCTTAATTATACAGTTATTTGACCAGATGGCTTCCGCATCCTTTTTCAGTTTCATATTGCGGAGCGGCAGGTGCATTTTTGCGTTTTTTCATTTTCTCATCAATAAGATACTTGCCTGCCAGCATTAAGCCAAGCCCGATAAAGGCACCCGGTGGCAGCATAGCCAGCAGGAACGGGGTGTCAAGATGCAGCACATCGACGCGCAGCACTTTGGCCCAGTCACCGAGCAGCAGATCCGCACCGTCAAACAGAGTGCCGTTACCGAGAATTTCACGCATGGCACCGAGCACAAACAGCGCGGCGGTCGCACCGAGCCCCATAGCCAGGCCGTCAATCGCAGAAGGGTAAACGGCATTTTTGGCAGCAAACGCTTCGGCACGGCCGATGACAATACAGTTGGTCACAATCAGCGGGATGAAGATACCGAGCGACTGATATAAGCCGAAAGCATAGGCGTTAATCAGTAACTGAACCGCAGTCACGACGGAGGCAATCAGCATCACATAAATAGGAATGCGGATTTCTGACGGGATCCAGCGGCGCAGTGCGGAAACCGCCACGTTAGTACAAATCAGCACCAGGGTGGTGGCCAGTCCCAGACCCAGCGCATTGGTGACCGTGGAGGAAACCGCCAGCAGCGGACACAGCCCCAGTACCTGAACCAGGGCAGAGTTGTTTTTCCATAATCCGTCGGCGAATAACTCTTTAATCTGACTCATTATTCTGCTCCGCATTGAGGTAAGGTGTTCAGCAACGGCGGCAGTGTCTGCATATAATCCGCTGTTGCACGGACAGCATTGACGACTGCGCGCGGCGTGATGGTGGCACCGGTGAACTGATCAAAATCCCCGCCGTCTTTTTTCACTGCCCAGTGCGGGTCATCAGCGGATTCAATGTGTTTGCCGCTCAGAGAGGTGATCCAGTCGGAAATCCGGGTATCAATTTTATCACCCAGCCCCGGTGTCTCTTTGTGTTCGGTCACGCGGGAGCCGAGCACGGTACGGTTAAAATCAGCCGCAACCAGCAGCTGAATATTACCGGAATAGCCGTCCGGTGCGGTGGACTCCAGCACTGCGGCGACAGGTGTGCCGTCTTTGCGGGCAACATACAGCCGGTGCGGCAGTTCATTACCCAGGGCAGGATCGGTGACCAGATAACACTCTGCAATCACATCATTATTATAAACCGATTCCGGCAGGATTTCGGCAAACAGTGCCTTTTGCTGTGCGGCGGCCTGCTTATCAATTTCCGGTTTTGTCAGGGTGTAGACAAACCCGCTCAGCCCGGTGGTACCGGCGGCAAACAGGGCGAGGATCAGGCCGTAACGGCGTAATGTGGCAATCATTTATTCCCCCGTTTGTGCCCGTAAACACGCGGTTGTGTGTAGGTATCGATCAGCGGCACGGTGATATTGGCCAGCAGGACGGCAAATGCCACCGCATCCGGATAACCGCCGTAAACACGGATAATCCACAGCAGAAGGCCGATCAGTATCCCGTATATCAGGCGGCCGCGTGGTGTGGTGGAAGCGGTGACCGGGTCGGTAGCGATAAAGAATGCCCCGAGCATGGTGGCACCGGAAAACAGCTGTATAACCGGGGATGTAAAGTGTGATGAATCAATCAGGTATCCGATCACTGACAATACCGCGAGTGTTACCAGCATGGCGGCCGGGATCTGCCATGAAATCACTTTACGGTTAAGCAGAATACAGCCGCCGATCAGGTAACCGATATTCACCCACTGCCAGCCGATACCGGCGACAGAGCCCTGTAAAACGGGTTGTGTCAGGATTTCGGACATATCGCGGGTCAGCAGACCGGTTTTGAAACTGTCGAGCGGAGTCGCCTGGCTCATACCATCCGCTCCGGCGCGTAACTGCTCCAGTGTCTGGCCACCGTCTGATAACCCGGTGAAAATCACATGCAGACTGTCACTGAGCGAAACCGGGGTGATTTGCAGACTCTCCGGCGGCAGCCAACTGGTCATCTGTACCGGGAAGGAGATCAGCAGCACCACATAACCGACCATTGCCGGGTTAAACGGGTTTTGTCCGAGACCGCCATATATGTGCTTGGCAATAATCACGGCAAAGAATGTACCGATAACAATCATCCACCACGGCGCCAGCGGCGGAATACTGACAGCCAGCAGCACTGCAGTGACCAGCGCAGAGTTATCTTTCAGATACGGCATCACAGGCTGATTGCGCAGCCGGACAGCAATACTTTCGGTGACCAGCGCAGTGACAACTGCAATCAGAATCTGAAACAGGGTACCTGCGCCGAAAAACCAGAGCTGCGCGGCAATTCCCGGGATCATGGCAATCACCACCCACAGCATGATGGCGGAGGTGTTGTCACGGTTATGCGTAAACGGTGATCCCGCAATTTTCAGCCGGTGCGGGGCGTTTGAGGAAACGGGCCTAAATTTCATGCTTATTTCGCTTCATTAATCAGTGGTTTCTTCAGAATGTTGTGCAGCGGCCTGAGCGGCTTTTTTCGCTTTGGCGCGGGCAATCGCGGCAGCAACAGCAGCTTTGCGCGGATCTGTCTCTGCTTCCGCTGCCGGTTGAGCAGCTTCCGCCGGAGCTTCAGCAGTCTGAGCGGCTTTTTTCGCTTTAGCACGGGCAATGGCGGCAGCAACAGCGGCTTTGCGCGGATCTGTCTCTGCGTCTGCGGCTGGTTGAGCAGCTTCCGCCGGAGCTTCGGCAGCCTGAGCGACTTTCTTCGCTTTGGCGCGGGCAAGGGCGGCAGCCACTGCGGCTTTACGCGGATCGGCGTCTGCTTCTGTCGCCGGTTGTGTTGTTTCAGCCGCGAGAGCCGCTTTTTCTGCCTGACGTGCGCGGGCCTGTGCTTTACGGACTTCGCGGGCAGCAATCACGGCGCTGTTATCCGGTAAAACGGACGGATTAACAGAAATCGTCATCCCTGCATTGCTGTCTTTGGCTTTCACGCGGGCAAGGGCGGCGCTGATAGCCGCACTGTCTTTCTCATCCACCTGAACAGCCGCGCTTTTATGGCGGGCTTCACGGGCTTCTTTTTCCCGTGCCATTCGTGCCTGTTTGGCTTCAAAGCGGATTTTGGCATCTGCGGCGCGTTGGGCTTCTTCGCGGATCTCAATGACCTGTGCTTTTTCCTGACGGTAATACTGCACCAGCGGAATATTGCTCGGGCAGACCCAGGCACAGGCACCGCATTCAATGCAGTCAAACAGATGGTGCTGTTCTGCTTTTTCGTGTTCATTACCTTTACTGAACCAGTAGAGCTGCTGCGGCAGTAATCCGGCCGGACAGGCATCCGCACAGTGACTGCAGCGGATACAGGCTTCTTCCGGTGCAGCTGGTTCCATCTCGTTCGTGGTTGGTGCAAGAATGCAGTTACAGATTTTTACTACCGGCACATCGAGATCCGGCAGTGTAAAGCCCATCAGCGGGCCGCCCATCACAACCATTTGTTCATGCTGAGGACGGAAACCGGCCTGTTGCAACAGGAAACGGACCGGCGTACCGAGTCGTGTCCAGAAGTTACCCGGTGATTCAACCGCTTCGCCGGTTACTGTTACCACGCGCTGGATCAGCGGTTCGCCGTCGGTAATGGCGCGCTTGATGGCAACCACAGTTCCGACGTTCTGCATCAGCACGCCGATATCAGAAGAGCGTCCGCCGGATGGTACTTCGCGGCCGGTGAGAATTTTGGTCAGCTGTTTGGCGCCGCCGGACGGGTACTTGGTCGGGATCACCCGCACGAAAATCTGTTTTTCCCCGGCAGTAACGTCACGCAGTGCGGCAATCGCCTCCGGTTTATTATCTTCAATGCCGATAAGCACCTGTTCCGGCTCAAGAAGGTGCATCAGAATACGGATACCGGTGAGAATTTCCCCGGCATGTTCCTGCATCAGACGGTCATCCGCCGTGATATAGGGCTCACATTCCGCCGCATTGATAATCAGAGTGCGGATAAGATCACCGCCGCCTTTCAGCTTGCTGGCGGTCGGGAAGCCTGCGCCGCCGAGACCGGCAATCCCGGCCTGATGAATGCGGTCAGTCAGCTCTGTTTTGGAAAGAGAGGTAAAATCCGTTGTTTTTTCCGCCGGGTACGGGGTATCCAGCCCGTCAGTCCGGATACGGATGCACGGCGCGGTCAGCCCGGACGGATGCGCGGTCACACAAGGCTCCACGGCAGTCACCGTGCCGGATGATGAGGCGTGCACCGGCAGGCTGCGGCCGGTTCCGCGTGTCAGCGGCTGACCTTTCAGGACATGGTCGCCGGGGCTGACCAGCACATCGCCTTCGTTCCCGATATGCTGCTGGAGCGGAATAATCAGTTCTTCCGGTACCGGGCACACCCGCATCGGTGTCCGGCTGGACTGTAATTTCATTTCCGGCGGATGAATGCCGCCGTCAAAATCCCATACCCGGTCTTTTTTCAGAAAGTTGAGCAAATTGAACATAAAACTTACGACGCCTCAATCTGAACAGGTTTGACAGGAGTACCGCCGGTATCCGCCGGAATATTTCTGACCGGAATGGTGTTTAAATCCCACTTCCAGTTACGCGGGGTGACGGCGACCGGGATCATCTCAATGCAATCTGTCGGGCAGGGTGCGACACACAAATCACACCCGGTGCAGAGATTTTCAACCACAGTGTGCATGGCGCGGGTGGCACCGATAATCGCATCCACCGGGCACGCCTGAATACATTTGGTGCAGCCGATGCACTGGTCTTCATGAATAAAGGCCACTTTACGCACCGGATTGAGTACGGACTCGTCACCGTCGAGCGGCTGCGGATCCACACCCAGCATATCCGCCAGTTTCAGCATCACCTGCTCGCCGCCGGGGGCACAGCGGTTTATTGCGCCGCCATTGGCAACAGATTCCGCATACGGGCGGCAGCCGGGAAAACCGCACTGGCCGCACTGACTCTGCGGCAGAATGTCATCAATTTTATCCACAATGGGATCTTCCTCCACTTTGAAGCGGCGGGAGGCGTAACCAAGTATCAGACCGAATGCCAGACCCAGCAGGCTGAGTACGGCAACGGCAATCCAAATCATTGTCATCAGAATTTCACCAGACCACTGAAGCCCATAAAGGCCAGAGACATCAGACCGGCCGTGACCAGCCCGACAGACGCCCCGCGGAAAGGCGCCGGCACATCTGCCGTTGCCAGCCGCTCACGGATAGCGGCAAACAGCACCATCACCAGGGAGAAACCGGCTGCCGCACCAAAGCCGTAAACGGCGGATTGCAGGAAATTATGCGACAGGTTTATGTTCAGCAGCGCCACACCGAGTACCGCACAGTTGGTGGTGATCAACGGCAGGAAGATCCCGAGCAGCCGGTAGAGCGCCGGGCTGGTTTTCCGCACCACCATTTCGGTGAACTGCACCACCACGGCGATCACCAGGATAAAGCTCAGTGTGCGCAGATAGAGAATATCCAGCGGGATCAGGATAAAGGTATCCATCAGCCACGAGCAGACGGAGGCGAGTGTCATCACAAATGTGGTGGCAAACCCCATGCCAATCGCGGTTTCCAGTTTTTTGGAGACCCCCATAAAGGGGCATAATCCTAAGAATTTGACGAGTACGAAGTTGTTAACCAGCACCGTCCCGACAAAAAGTAATAAGTAGTCAGCCATTACAATGCCCAAAGCGAGTCTTTAAAAACATACAAATAAAGCACATAAAAAACCGGGATACCCGGTAAGCGGGGTGAATAATAGCAATCCCCGGGCATCCGGGGTTATCGGGATTGTGTGAAAGCGCGGATAACTGTGTGTATCAGAATGAAAAAGCGGCAAAACTGATGAAAACCGGGCACAGCATTTGCGTCACGGAATCAGTTAGTGGTACTTTTCAGGAGGATGACAGATTCTGAAAGCATGTTTTTATCCGTTAACATGACAATCCCCCGGAGGGAGTGATGACGAAAATACTGAAAGTGGGCCTGATCGGGTACGGTTTTGCCGGAAAAACATTCCATGCGCCGTTTATTGTCAATAATGCCAATATGGAACTGGCCAAAGTCGCGAGCAGTGATGCCGCCAAAGTGCATGCGGATTATCCGGATGTGCAGGTTGTCGCCACACCGGAAGATATTTTTGCTGACCCGGCCATTGACCTCGTCGTGATCCCGACCCCGAATGACACCCATTTCCCGCTGGCGCGGATGGCGCTGGCTGCGGGTAAACATGTGGTGGTGGATAAGCCCTTTACCCTGACATCGGAAGAGGCATTTACCCTGGCAAAACAGGCGGATGACGCCGGACTGGTGCTGTCTGTTTATCATAACCGCCGTTTTGACTCCGGGTATCTGACGCTCAAATCCCTGTTTGACAGTAAAAAACTCGGGGCTATCAAATATTTTGAAGTCCATTTTGACCGCTACCGCCCGCAGCCGCAAAAGCGCTGGCGCGAAGCTGCTGCATTAGGCAGTGGTATCTGGTATGACCTGGGTTCTCATCTGATTGACCAGGCACTGCAGTTTTTCGGAAAACCAACGGCGATCACTGCCGACCTGGGGATGATCCGTCCGGGTTCTGAGGCGGTGGATTATTTCCATGCGCAACTGCACTATCCGGATGTCAAAGTCGTGCTGCATGCCACCACGGTCGCGGCAGCGGAATCCCCGGTGTATATCGTTCACGGCATGAAAGGCAGCTATGTGAAGTACGGACTGGATCCGCAGGAAAATGCACTGAAAGCAGGGCAGATGCCGGTCGGTGTCAACTGGGGTCATGACAGCCGCGACGGGGAACTGAGCCTGTCACCGGATGGTATTGAAGTGATCACAGAAACGTATCCGAACAAAGCCGGGCACTATGGCCGCTATTACGCGGAAGTGGCAGAGGCGATTATCAATAACGGTCCGAACCCGGTGACTGCGCAGGAAGGGGCAGAAGTTATCCGTATTATAGAGGCCGGTATGGAATCGCATAAAACCGGACGGACTGTGACACTGTAACAAATAGTCATTACTTCTTATTGCAGACAAAAGTGAATAACGCATGACAAACTGGTGGCAGAAACTGCGGTTAGATCCGTTCCTGGTCATAATGATCACGGTTGTTATTTTGGCGTCACTCTTTCCGGCAACCGGCAGTGTGGCGACCGGATTCCGCTATCTGACCACCGCCGCGATTGCGTTATTGTTCTTCTTCCACGGCGCAAAACTCTCTCGGGAAGCGATTGTGACAGGGATGGGGCACTGGCGTCTGCATCTGATGGTGTTCTCCAGTACTTTTATCCTCTTCCCGCTGCTGGGGCTGGGTTTACAGTTCCTGGTACCGGAATGGATGTCTCCGACCATTTACATGGGTTTCTTATACTTATGTGCCTTACCGGCGACAGTACAATCGGCTATCGCCTTTACCTCTGTCGCGGGCGGAAATGTGGCGGCGGCGATTTGCAGTGCATCCGCCTCCAGTATCCTTGGTGTGTTCTTATCACCGGTCATTATCGGTTTTATGATGGAAACGCAGGGCGCGCATGAACTGGATACCCTGGGTGCTATCCGCTCTATTTTATTGCAGCTGATGCTGCCGTTTGTGGTCGGTCATTTTTCCCGTCCGCTGATTGGCAAGTGGGTGGATCGCAATAAAAAAATCATTAATAAAACAGATCGCACCTCTATTTTGCTGGTGGTGTATGTCGCTTTCAGCGAAGCGGTTGCCGAGGGGATCTGGCAGAAGATTGATGCAATGTCTATTCTGCAGATTGCGGTGGTGTCGTGCGGGTTGCTGGCGATTGTGCTGGTGATCAACGTGTACGGCTCACGGGCACTCGGCTTTAATAAGGCCGATGAAATTACCATTGTATTCTGTGGTTCGAAGAAAAGCCTGGCAAACGGCGTGCCGATGGCAAACGTTATGTTTCCGCCGGCCGTGGTGGGAATTCTGGTGCTGCCGCTGATGCTGTTTCATCAGATCCAGCTGATGGTGTGTGCGGTGATGGCGGCGCGCTATGCGCGGCAGGGGAAAGAACATTCACAGGAGTAATTATGAGCAGGGTTATGGCAGGATGCCTGATACTTCTTTTTGTCAGTTTCTTTGCCCGTGCGGATGTGCAGGCTCTGCCGGAACTGAAACGGGAACGGGTTATTGACAGCGCCGGTCTTCTGACCGGCTCTCAATTAACACAGCTTAACCGGCAACTCATTGAGTATGAACTGAGCCGCAATGACGGCAGCCAGTTCGTGGTGTTTATTGTGCCGTCAACCGGCGGAGAAAGTATTGAGACATTTGCGCACCGTGCGTTTAATACATGGAAGATCGGCCGCAAAGGTCAGAATAACGGACTGTTGCTGGTCGTGGCGGTGAATGACCGTAATTTGCGTTTTGAGGTCGGCTATGGACTGGAAGGTATTCTGCCGGATGTCTCCGCAGGCCGTATTATCCGTCAGCGTATCACCCCTGAATTTAAAAAAGGCCATTATTTTACCGGAATTGAAGCGGGTGTGACCGATGCCATTGATATTATCAGCGGAAATGAACCGGAATATATCAAATCAGAGACATCCGGAACAGAAGCATTAAAACTCAAACGACTGACGATTATTTATCTTCTGACCTTTATTACGGTGTATCTCTGGTCATTATTTATTGGTTCTCCCCGCCGTAAGAAAAGGATAGAAAAGCAGGTTCTTAACGATATTGAATATCTGAGAGAAGAATACGCGAAATCCAAAAACAAGAAAAAACGTCAGCCTGAACGGATAATCCGCCTTGCGCAGAAACGCCTGACGGCATTTTTGCAGTATAAGTATATTTATCCGACACCGCTCGGCCATACTGTGAACGTATTATTTTATTCAGTTCTGATTTTTATAATGACACGGGTTCTGATAGACGGAGATCCTGATCCTGATGCGTTGTTCATCAGTATAATGATGCTCATTTTTCTTAATGTATTTGGCTCACTATTTATTTGTTATTTGTTATATACATTAATTCCGGAATATCTTACTCAGGAAGCGGAAATACGGAAATTAACCGGTGTCATAGCAGGTACAGGAGGCGGGTATTCATCCGGTTCTGATAGTGGCAGTTACAGCAGCAGTTCCGGCGGTAGTTCCGGAAGCAGCGGATCGTCCGGTGGCGGAGGCGGCAGCAGTGGTGGTGGCGGTGCTTCCGGGTGCTGGTAAAAGACATAAAAAAGCCGTGGCAAAGAATGCCACGGCTTTTTTTTACCGGAATGGCGCTTACTGGCCGCGTTTTGCTGCCATTTCTCTCAGTGCCGCTTTTTCCTCTGCGGATAAAAAGGCTATTTCCAGCCCGTTAATCTGAGCCTGTTCAATTTCTGCCTGTGTCAGACCGGCTGCCGGGGCAGCAACATTGTATTCATGGGCAATCTCAATACCCTCAACCGCCGGGTCATCGGTGTTGATGGTAGCGGCAATGCCGTGTGCCAGGAACTGTTTCAGCGGATGCGCGGCCAGTGACGGCACGGTGCTGGTCTGAATATTCGAGGTCAGGCAGGATTCCATACCGATGCGGTGCTCTGCCAGGTAATCCATCAGCGCCGGGTCTTCAATCGCCATCACACCGTGACCGATGCGCTGTGCACCCAGGTTGCGGATAGCCTGCCAGATACTGGCGGCGCCGGCGGCTTCTCCGGCATGGGCGGTGATGGCCCAGTTGACGTCACGGGCTTTGCGGAAATGATCGGTGAATAAATCGCCCGGATAACCGGATTCATCACCGGCAATATCCAGTGCCACAATCCGCTCATGGTGAGCGAGCAGGGCATTCAGCTCTTCATGACAGGCATCTGTACCGAATGTCCGGCTCAGAATACCAATCATATTAATCCGTACCGGGCTGTTGCGGACTTCGGACGCCACACCATCCAGTACCGCTTCCACCACGCCTTCAACGGGCAGATGGTGTTTCATCGCCATATAGTAAGGGGAAAAGCGAAGTTCGGCGTAATCCAGCCCGGCACTGACGGCATCCTGCACGTTTTCAGCGGCCACACGGCGGCAGGCATCGAGGTCTGCCAGCACGGAAACACCCCAGTCCAGCTTACTCAGAAACTGCACCAGATCCGGTTCATTGCTCATCACCTGCACATGCGGGCGCAGGGTTTCAGTCTCATAAGCGGGCAGCGGCAAATTGTGCTGACGGGCCAGATCCAGAATGGTGGACAGGCGGATATTACCATCGAGATGGCGGTGCAGGTCGGTCAGGGGAAGTGAGCGGTTAATCATTGTGGTATTCCTCAGATGATAAAAAGCCAGTCTGACGACTGGCTTTTGTCTGATCAACAGATAATAACAGTGTGAAATTACTGAGCAGCAGGAGCCGCAACGTCAGCAGCCGGTTCTTCACCGATAGTCACGTCTTCAGTAACATCACCGTTAGGATCCATTTCGATTGCTTCTTCCTCGTAACCTTCGTCGTCGCCGCTGTTATCGCTCAGTGCGCCGTACTGGTCATATTTTTCCAGGAATTCAGCAACGGTGAATTTTTTACCGTTGAAATCGATGTTGTTGTTGCTGTATTTCAGATCCATGGTGATCGCTTTATCGGTCACTTTCACGATTTCCATCATGGCACCCATGCTGGCCATCTGAGCAACACCCTGTTCACCCTGTTCTTTGGCTTCTTTCGCGCCCATACCCTGTGACTGCATGGCAACTGCAACGAAATCAGTCAGCATCGGTTTGGACAGATCCATATTGAACCCGAACTCTTTCACCAGAACCGGCAGAACTTTCTCAAAGCTGCCTGCGTGTTCCAGTGCTTTAAAGCTCTCTTCGTTCAGTGCGTTGAAGGTCACGTTCAGGTTAACTTTTGACTCACCGCCGCTGTTTTTCCAGCTCAGAGGTGCGATAGCGAAGGACGGGCTGTACTTGAACAGACCCAGTGCATTGGATTTCATTTTCTCATCCAGTGCTTCCATTTTCGCATCGTCGAAATCTTCGGTGTACATAGACTCAGACAGTTTGGTGTACTCTTCAACAGATGCCATCAGCGTATTCGCGGAAGTGGCATCCAGATCTTTCAGAGAACCTTTCAGGCTGATAGCGCCGAGATCGATATCACGGTAGCTCAGTGAACCCAGGCTGTAATCAACATCTGCAGTCAGTTTGTTATCTTTACTGCCGGAGGTGCCGTTCAGTTTCAGATCTTTCAGAGAAACGGTATCGCTGTAATTAACGACCGCTAACTCTTTCAGGCTCAGATTCTGGTCACCCAGGTAGAAGTAGCTGTCACCGGATTTGGCAACATCGCTGTCAAATGACAGGCCTTTCATCACGATACTTTCGCGATCGCCTTTACGGTAAGTCAGTTCATTGCTGCTGCCTTTACCTTTGACGTTTTTGAATTCTTTGTCGAATTTAACGTTCAGATCAGCACCGGAGAATGCCAGCTCTTCACCGTCTTTCTTATAGTTGATTTTGCTGACAGCAAGATCAATATCGAAACTCTGGTCGTAGCTGATACGGGTATCCGTTGCAACCGGGGATTTACCGCCGGTGATTTCGAAGGCTTGTTTGGTGATGTCATTGTTTTCCAGCTCAGAGTGGATAGCAGCCATATTTGGCGAGAACACCATACTCTTAAGCTGAGATAACGGGAACGGACCGTGATCGATAGTATTGAGGATCACAAGTTCTTCGCCGGAGGTATCACCGCTTTTTTTCGTTTCTTTGATGATCAGTTTGACATCAGAGCTGAAAATACCGCGTGAAAAATCTTTGGCGGTCAGCGTGACAGGTGCATCAGGGTAGTTGTCCTTGATTGCTTTATTCGCTTTGGCGATATACTCATCAAGGTTTGCTTCAATTTTCTTACCTGTCTGCCATGAAGCTACACCCCATGCGGCGCCTAATGCGACAATAACGCCAACAGCAACTAACGACTTTTTCATAGATCAATCCATCCTTTATATGCGATTTATTTTGCAGGTTTTCGCACGGTATCAAAATTAACGGGCAGTTCAATGGCGGACTGCCCGGAGAAAATTAGAGAAGTTACTTACACAGCATTATAAACGCGGGCAATGATTCCTTCACCATCTATTTTAAACTTTCTTTCTATAGCAGAAAGAAAAACAGATTCACCTGAGATAACTCTTAATTGTTCTGTTTCCGTAGTGATAACTGCATGACCTTCCACACAAAAAAGAATATTAGCACTGTTATTCTCAAGAATCATTTCCTGATTATGCAATTTCATCACCGAAAAAGAAAAATCATCAACCGGAATCGGGAAAATTTCAGTGTTGTTAATATGTTCCGGCTGCATAAATAAACTTTTTGCGTGTTTCGGTACAAAATCAAGGTTATTCAGCAATTCACCGACATCAATATGTTTTTGTGTCAGACCGGCGCGTAACACATTATCCGAGTTAGCCATCACTTCCAGCGCAGTTCCTTCAAGATACGCATGAGGTGTGCGGGCATACAGGAACATTGCCTCACCGGGCTTTAATTCAACAACATTGAGCAGAAGCGGGGTGAAAAGGCCATTATCGTCAGGATAAAACTCTGTCATCTTACGGATGGTATCCCACGGTTCACCCTGACGGCTGTTCAGTGCGGATTTCAGTACAGCGACTGCCCGCTCTTTGGTGTCTCCGCTCATGGTGAGCAGACGGGTAAACAGAACAGACAGATGCTCCTCTGACGGCGAGGCAATAAAACGTTCAATGGCAGGATGTGCCGGAGCGACCTCACTGAGCAGTCCGGCAATATCGGCCAGCGGACGGAACGCATTCATTGCGCGGAATGGGGTAAGGGCATAAACCAGCTCCGGCTTATGGTTATCATCCTTATAATTACGAACCGGTGAATCCAGCGGGATCCCGGCGTTGTTTTCGCGGGCAAATCCTTCCTCTGCAGCGGCTTTATCCGGATGAACCTGTACCGACAGCGGCTGAGCAGCACTCAGCACTTTAAACAGAAACGGCAGCCGGTGAAAACGGCGGTTAATTTCATCCCCGAGCGCGGACTGCGGGTCACCGGCAATAAAATCATATAAAGAGCAGGTGTTGCCGCGGGTGTCTGTCACCACCGAACTGGCTTTCGGATGGGCGCCCATCCATAATTCGGCCATCGGCTGCTTGTCAGGGTTCGGGTAACCGTACATTTCTGTCATCGCGGTATGGCTTCCCCAATCATAGAATTGCACCTGATTCTGCATTTTTAACATAGCAACGCTCTCTTTTTAAACAGTTAACAATAAGATAGTAACAATAAAGCAATAACTCCGCCCGGATCGCATAATCGGAAATGAAAGTATGGCAAGATAGGCCCGTTTTCAGAGTCTATCTGTAACTTTCGGGATTTTAAATCCATTTTATTTTGTGTGCTAAGGAGAGACTAATGGCAGCCACGCGTATTGAAAAAGACTCAATGGGCCCTATCGATGTTCCTGCGGACAAATTATGGGGCGCTCAGACCCAGCGCTCTTTAGAGCATTTCCGTATTTCAGTTGAAAAAATGCCTGCGGATCTGATTGCTGCGCTGGCCATTACAAAAAAAGCAGCGGCAGCTGTCAACTGTGATCTGGGACTGCTGGCGAAAGAGCGGGCAGATGCGGTGATCGCCGCAGCGGATGAAGTGCTTGCCGGTAAACATCCGGAAGAGTTTCCGCTGGCAATCTGGCAGACCGGCTCCGGCACACAGAGTAATATGAATATGAATGAGGTGCTGGCAAACCGTGCCAGTGAAATCCTCGGCGGGAAGCGCGGCGGCGAACGTATTGTTCATCCGAATGATGATGTGAACAAAAGCCAGAGCTCTAACGACGTGTTCCCGACAGCGATGCATGTCGCTGCAGTGATTGCGGTCAGCACACAGCTGATCCCTGAGCTGAAATCCCTGCACAGTGTTCTGGCCGCGAAAGCGGAAGCTTACCGTGATATCGTGAAAATCGGCCGTACCCACTTACAGGATGCGACACCGCTGACACTGGGCCAGGAGATTTCCGGCTGGGCGGCAATGCTGCAATATAACCTGAAACATCTGGAAAACAGCCTGCCGCATCTGAGTGAGCTTGCACTGGGGGGCACTGCGGTCGGTACCGGTCTCAATACTCATCCGGAATATGCTGTTCGCGTGGCGAAGAAAATTGCTGAACTCTCCGGTCAGCCGTTTGTGACGGCACCGAATAAATTTGAGGCGCTGGCTACCTGTGATGCACTGGTTCATGCCCATGGCGCACTGAAAGGGCTGGCAGCCTCACTGATGAAAATTGCCAATGATGTCCGCTGGCTGGCATCCGGTCCGCGTTGCGGCATCGGTGAAATTGCCATTCCGGAAAACGAACCGGGCAGTTCTATCATGCCGGGTAAAGTGAACCCGACACAATGTGAAGCCATGACGATGCTGTGTGCTCAGGTAATGGGTAATGATGTGGCGGTTAATATCGGCGGGGCATCGGGTAATTTTGAACTGAACGTGTTCCGTCCGATGGTGATCCACAACTTCCTGCAATCTGTCCGCCTGCTGGCTGATGGTATGCGCAGTTTTAATGAGCACTGTGCGGTCGGAATCGAACCGAACCGCGAGCGGATCAGCCAACTGCTGAATGAATCACTGATGCTGGTTACGGCGCTGAATACGCACATCGGTTACGACAAAGCCGCTGAAATTGCGAAAAAGGCCCATAAAGAAGGTCTGACCCTGAAAGCCTCTGCCATGAAGTTAGGTTATCTGACAGAAGCTGAGTTTGATGCATGGGTACGTCCGGAAGATATGGTCGGCAGCATGAAGTAATCCGCAGTCAGGAATCGTGATAACGGAGCCACTGATGGCTCCGTTTTTACATTACTTCCATATATACATACAGTCGTGATATCACCGGAATTAATTTCTTTGCTTTCGGTCTGTGACGGATTTTGATGTTTTCCGCATCATAATCCGGTAGTACGCCTGTTACCGGTTTTTCCTCATTCTCATCACAAAATACAATCAGCGGCGATGCACAGGCATACTGCACCTGCTTTTGCGCTTCGCTGTACCAGACTCTGGCGATTGGCTGTACTTTTACCGGTCGTTTGATTTTGAGTATGGCGTCTTCCGGCACCTGTTTTAAGGCGGAAATCTCTTTCGCCAGATAAACCTGCCGTTCTTCACGCGTCAGAGACTGAATGGCGCGCGGGTTCTGATATTGTTCTTCCAACTGAGATAACAATGTATCGCGATCCACCTTCTGAATAATATGCTTATTGGCCCAGCCAAACCGGACTGAGGAAGGGGAGGTGACTGACTGGATCTGCCGGTAGGCATTGAGTGTAATCAATCCTTTTATCTGATTGTGTACGAATTCAAAACGCTGTGTTTTGTCCACACCGGAGGTTTCTGTCACGATTGAGGCCAGTTGCTGTTTCAGCCTGTTAACCTCATTAAGCTGTTGCTGCATTATTTTTCGTTGTGCAGGGGAGAGTGTAATAAGCAGTACACCAGGCAACCGGATGGCAGACTTGCTGCTGATTTCCTGATCATTATCGAAGATAAACAAACGCTGATAGTGAGACAGTGCCAGTGAAACAGCACCCTCGCCACTGACCGGAATGACAGAAATGGTGTTGACGGTGTTATTTTCCTCTCCTTTCAGTATCTCAGGAAGTTGGTAAACCTCAGCAGTCCGGGAAGGGTGCAGCCGGATAGCTTTGCATAATGTATTCAGTGCCGATTCCAGCTGATTAAAGCAGTCGGTGAGAGAAATCATTGCATCGTATCGCATATATCACCATTTTAGTTACAACATACAAAAGTGTTTTTATCATATTAACTCAGCATCGTGCCTTGTACAAATACATTTTGTCTGGCACGAGGGGAGGGACTGAAGTGTCAGGAACATATGGTAGTTTTCACCGTTAACCCACAGCATCGTGGGTTAACGGCAAAGTTTGTGGGTGTATATCAACGTCGCATTATCCCTTTACGGTTAATGTGCGTAAAAATGATTGCTCATCATTAGTATGGGATAATAATATACGGCTGTATTTTTATATTTTGCTGCAATAAGCCTTAGTCTTTGGGCAGTTATCATAAACAGAGTGGATTTCTGCTGGTTTCCAAAGGTCTGGTGGTATTTCATCTGCATTATATTTTGGAAAACAGCTGTGAATCATAAGTGAGCTACTTAAAATAAGTGTCAGCATAAAGACTCCTTAACATGATTCATAAAAGTAAGTTACTTGTGTATATCTGCCATCATTTAAGATCGATTTTTTTAATGGCCCCATATAACCGGGCAGTATTCCGGTGCAACGATATCACAAGACTCAAATGAATCCACTGATGAGAATAATAAGGTTCCGGTTAATAAAAGTGTCAGCATAGTTACCTCAGTTTATCAGGAATGAATATATTATCTGCCGGGTATCAGATTTCAGCAAAATGGATTGGACAGCGAGCAGGTATTTTCCCGGTATATTATCAATTCTTTTTCAGGTTGTGGTGACTGCGTTAGTTTCGGGTCTCCGGGAGGAAAGATATCATATGTAAACAGGGAAGTGCTCAGTATCAGTGTCAGCATATTAACCTCGCATGCGTCTGTTGTGGTGAATGAGAGTGTGTTTGGCCTGATAACATTAACGTAAATCCTGCCTGGTGGTAATTAACTGGATTAGGTATTTTTCTTGTAAGATATATAAATA
>NZ_WSPG01000079.1:0-768 GCF_022819185.1 Morganella sp. HSTU-ASny43 | reverse complement strand
AAAAAAGAGGTCATCTGACATGAAAAAGACACGTTATACCGAAGAACAGATCGCATTTGCCCTGAAACAGGCTGAAACCGGTACCCGGGTAGAGGAAGTGTGCAGAAAGATGGGTATTTCTGAAGCCACTTTTTACAATTGGAAGAAAAAATTCGGTGGTATGGGTGTGACGGAACTTCGCCGCCTGAAACAGCTCGAGGAAGAAAATCAGCGTCTGAAGCGCCTGGTGGCAGATCTGAGTCTGGACAAAGAGATGCTGCAGGAGGTCATCAAAAAAAAGTTCTGAGACCGGCCCAGAAGCGGGAAGCGGTAACCTGGTTGCTGGAGGCCTACCGTATCGGGCTGCGGCGTGGTTGCCGTCTGATGATGCAGAGCCGCACGGTCTACCACTATCAAAGCCGGCGTGACGACCGTGCAGTCACGCAGCGGATAAGGGAAATAGCGGAAACCCGCGTCCGTTACGGTGTGCAGCGTATACATATCCTGCTGCGCCGGGAAGGCTGGCTGATTAACCATAAGAAAACCCACCGTATTTATTGTCAGGAAGGGCTGAATCTGCGGACAAAGCGGCCTCGGCGACATGTCACAGCCAGGCACAGACAGGAGCGTCCGGCAGTGACGGCAGCCGATCAGTGCTGGAGTATGGATTTCGTTGCTGATAATCTGTTCAACGTGCGCCGGATCCGGGCGCTGACTGTAGTCGATAATTTTAGTCGTGAATGTCTGGCGATAGAAGTTGGACAGGGTCTGCGGGGTGACGATGTGGTT
>NZ_WSPG01000078.1:0-807 GCF_022819185.1 Morganella sp. HSTU-ASny43 | reverse complement strand
TCTTTGTCATAGGCAGTACGCAGAACTTCCTGACCTTCATCCGGTGACCAGTTACCGGAGATCGTGATTTCCCCCGGAGAGGCCAGCCCGTTGGTCATTTCCTGCTCCGTTGAGCACAGGGTTGTGACATCAATATCCGACTTCTGCCCACCGGTATAACTGATCTCTTTGGCCGCACAGGCCAGCGGCAGAAATTCTGCGGATGCGGGGTTCACTTCTGTTGCAGGCAGCTTTGAAATACTGATTTTCGTGCCCTGCGTTTTTTCATATTTGCTCGGCATGATTATTTTCCTGTAAGCATAAAAAAAGCTGCCGCAGCAGCTTGTTGTTCAAGATTACGTTATTGCCAGACCTGACACTCCAGCGTGGCCCGGTAAAGCGAGGTATCCGCTTCATAGCCCTGCTTTTCTGTAAACTCTGACGGTGAAAGCGGAGAAACAGCAGCAACAGACAGTTCACGGATCCGGCGGGCTTCATCGATGGTTTTTGCATACACATCAACCTGGATATTGGTCATTGTCTCAGCACGACCGCACAGCACATCGCCGCCGGTATCATAGAGTGAAAAAACACACCACGGCGGCTGAATTTTGGGTTCATCCTGCGGAGCCACATACGGAAAAACCCTGCCCGGCAGCACCGGGTCAAGCAAAGAAAACAAATCAGATTCTTTCATCCGCTCAGCACCTTATCGATAGCCTGACTGAGTTTGCTCAGCGCCAGATCCGCTGCCTCATCCGCTTTACCGTCAAATGCCGGACGGATAAACGGTTGTGGTGCCATTTTGGATGTGCCGTTTTCCAGAAA
>NZ_WSPG01000077.1:0-930 GCF_022819185.1 Morganella sp. HSTU-ASny43 | reverse complement strand
CGGAGCCATCCTTGAAATACCACCCTTTAACGTTTGATGTTCTAACCCGGGTCCATAATCTGGATCGGGGACCGTGTCTGGTGGGTAGTTTGACTGGGGCGGTCTCCTCCCAAAGAGTAACGGAGGAGCACGAAGGTTGGCTAAGCATGGTCGGACATCATGCGGTTAGTGCAAAGGCATAAGCCAGCTTGACTGCGAGAGTGACGGCTCGAGCAGGTACGAAAGTAGGTCTTAGTGATCCGGTGGTTCTGAATGGAAGGGCCATCGCTCAACGGATAAAAGGTACTCCGGGGATAACAGGCTGATACCGCCCAAGAGTTCATATCGACGGCGGTGTTTGGCACCTCGATGTCGGCTCATCACATCCTGGGGCTGAAGTAGGTCCCAAGGGTATGGCTGTTCGCCATTTAAAGTGGTACGCGAGCTGGGTTTAGAACGTCGTGAGACAGTTCGGTCCCTATCTGCCGTGGGCGCTGGAAGATTGAGAGGGGTTGCTCCTAGTACGAGAGGACCGGAGTGAACGCACCACTGGTGTACGGGTTGTGATGCCAATTGCATTGCCCGGTAGCTAAGTGCGGAAGAGATAACCGCTGAAAGCATCTAAGCGGGAAACTTGCCTCGAGATGAGTCTTCCCTGACCCTTTAAGGGTCCTGAAGGAACGTTTGAGACTAAGACGTTGATAGGCTGGGTGTGTAAGCGCAGCGATGCGTTGAGCTGACCAGTACTAATGAACCGGGAGGCTTAACCTGACAACACCGAAGGTGTTTTGAGTTGAGAGACGATTAGAGAGATTTTTCAGCACAGTGAAGAGGCAGAAGTCATTCACTGTGAAAGCTTGTTTTGGATTGAAATGAATTTGCCTGGCGGCCGTAGCGCGGTGGTCCCACCTGACCCCATGCCGAACTCAGAAGTGAAACGCCGTAGCGCCG
>NZ_WSPG01000076.1:0-969 GCF_022819185.1 Morganella sp. HSTU-ASny43 | reverse complement strand
GCCGCATCCAGATAGTGTGCCAGGGTGTCGTGTATCGTGACTTTCGCTTTCAGCATGTCATCGTATGCCAGACACAGTGCGGTGACTGAACCATCGAGGTTTGCCACCGATAACTTCGGCTGTGCGCCGGAGCCGGTTGTCGACGCCTCCAGCCCCTCAATCTGTACCGGCCAGGCACGGTATTCTTCCCCCTGCCACCAGATGGATTTCGCCGGTAACTTTTCCGGATCCCCGCCGGCTGCTGCAATTTCTGCCTCAGTATGAGGAATATTGTATGCATGGAACCGCAAAATATCCGGTGCACCGAACGCGGTACCGTCAACCTCAAAAAGCCGGACGGCATTACCCGGTTCCAGCTTCTGGTAATCGTTTGTGATCATGGTTTAAATGCCTGGGTAAAAGTGAGAGAAAGTGAATAGTTGTCACCGCCGAGCGGGGTAAGTTTATGCTCGGCGCACCGGTATAACCCCACAGGTTCAAGCGGGGGTTTCCACTGAAAAGCCTTTATGCCGCCGTGACGGTCGATAAACTGACGGATAGCCGTGATGTACTCCCCGCGACCGGTAAATTCCAGTGACCACTTCTGGCTGCGGGCGTTGATACCGTCACCGGATACCTGCTCATAACCATCACCGAACTTCGCCCTGCGGATTTTATAGGTGATGTCCTCCGTGGGATTAACACGGGGACACCAGGTGAATGTTTCGATCATCTTTTCCCCTTAGTCAGATTCCAGACGGCTCCGCCGGGGCGGGTGTCTTTGTCCATTAGTACGCGGAAACGCTGATCGACAAATGCAGCAATTTCATTACCAAACTGCTCATAACCAGCCGACGACTGCGTCTGGCTGCTGCCGTTACTGTCGATGGTAATAAACACCTGTGGTGCTGCTGAACCGGTATTCTGATTTCTGCCGATCGCCCGGACACCGAGAGAGCCATCCGCCGCCCGTGTTAACGGCATAATCGC
>NZ_WSPG01000075.1:0-972 GCF_022819185.1 Morganella sp. HSTU-ASny43 | reverse complement strand
GCCGCATCCAGATAGTGTGCCAGGGTGTCGTGTATCGTGACTTTCGCTTTCAGCATGTCATCGTATGCCAGACACAGCGCGGTGACTGAACCGTCGAGGTTTGCCACCGATAACTTCGGCTGTGCACCGGATCCGGTGGTGGATGCCTCTATCCCTTCAATCTGCGCAGGCCAGGCCCGATACTCCTCTCCCTGCCACCAGATGGATTTCGCCGGTAATTTTTCAGGATCACCACCGGCGGCTGTAATTCCTGCCTCTGTATGTGGGATGTTGTATGCATGGAACCGCAAAATATCCGGCGCACCGAATGCGGTACTGTCAACCTCAAAAAGCCGGACGGCATTACCCGGTTCCAGCTTCTGGTAGTCATTTGTGATCATGGTTTAAATGCCTGGGTAAAAGTGAGAGAAAGTGAATAGTTGTCACCGCCGAGCGGGGTGAGCTTATGCTCGTCGCACCGGTACAGACCGACCGGCTCAAGCGGGGGTTTCCACTGAAAAGCCTTTATGCCGCCGTGACGGTCGATAAACTGACGGATAGCCGCGATATACTCCCCGCGACCGGTAAATTCCAGTGACCACTTCTGGCTGCGGGCGTTAATACCGTCACCGGACACCTGCTCATAACCATCACCGAACTTCGCCCTGCGGGTTTTATAGGTGATGTCCTCCGTGGGATTAACACGGGGACACCAGGTGAAAATTTCAATCATTGACGGACCCCTTTCGCAACCGACCAGATGGCACCGCCGGGCCGCAGATCCGTATTAATCAGCGCCCGGTAACGCTGGTCTACATACTGCCCAATCTCCCGGCCAAACTGTTCATAACCAACTGACGACTGCGTCTGGCTGCTGCCGTTACTGTCAATGGTAATAAACACCTGTGGTGCTGCAGAACCGGTATTCTGATTTCTGCCGATCGCCCGGACACCGAGAGAGCCATCCGCCGCCCGTGTTAACGGCATAATCGC
>NZ_WSPG01000074.1:0-1017 GCF_022819185.1 Morganella sp. HSTU-ASny43 | reverse complement strand
TAACCTGCAGCAATCCCCCGCGTTTGCTGCCGATCACAACAGGCACAATCCGGATAACATCATCCGTCACCGGAAAAACGAGGTCATCCACCCCGATATTTTTTTTACCGCGAAATACCGCATACGTTAAGCCGCGGGATTTACTGGTATTCAGATAGCGTTCAAACCCGGGAATTGTGCAGCATAAAGCACGGACCGCTTCGGAGGTTGTGCTGACCAGGCGCTGATGTATTTTGCCAAAGGTTTTACCCAGCACACCGCCGAGTACAATTTTCACCATAATTTCCTGTGACATATTTCACCCGTAAAAAAAGCCGCCGGAGCGGGTCATATCAGTTGCTCATGACGCAGTACCATCACTGTACGGTCACGCCAGTAACCGCCATATGGTATCCGCTGGCTCAGGTGACCGTATAAGTGATGCAGAAGCATGTTGTCAGGCAATAAAATACCGGCATGATTGGCAACCGGTGCCTGTACCTGCATCACGATGACATCACCGGGTTGCGGGTCGTCAATCTGAATAAATCCCGCTTCCCGCCAGTTATCGGCGTAACGGTTCTCACCCTGCTCCCACCAGGGGTAATCCACCCGGTAATCCGGCAGTTCAATGCCGCGTTCCTGCCGGAACCAGCTCATTACCAGACCCCAGCAGTCCGTAAACCCGAGCACAAACGGCCGACCGAGTAATGGTAATTCACCGCGCGGCTGAACAGTCCGCAGATCCCCTTCCGGCCAGCTGATGATATACCACGGCACGCCAAGGGCATCGCACTGTGCTTTATCCAGTTCTGACGGTTGGGTGGTAGCATCCGGGTGACTGTGCACAATACCGGTCACCGTACCCCAATCCTCAGCAGCGGCGTAATCCTCCGGTGATAATACGAAGTGCTCTTCCGGTGTGGCCGCAATATTACGACAGGGAAAGTATTTCACCACCCGGGATTTTTGAGCTATTACTCCGCAGCACTCGCGGGGATATTCACGCTCTGCGTGTGCAAAAATAGCTGCCTGAAT
>NZ_WSPG01000073.1:0-1108 GCF_022819185.1 Morganella sp. HSTU-ASny43 | reverse complement strand
GCCTCATCCGCTTTACCGTCAAATGCCGGACGGATAAACGGTTGTGGTGCCATTTTGGATGTGCCGTTTTCCAGAAAACGCCAGTAAAACGCATTACGCGGATCATCCGCTTTCAGTGTGTTGTCGCTGTTGGTTCCGGCGGCATTGGTTCCCCGGATGTACACACCGGAGACAACCTCACCTTTATAACGGCTCCGCTGACCGCCGGTAACGATATTACGCGCCAGTTTTCCGGTCCTGACAGGAGCGCTCCGCCGGACCTCATCCCGCAGCATATCCGCTGCGGCTTTCGTCGCTTCCCGCAGCACACGGGTATTTTCAGCCCGGCTGAGTGATTCCAGATCACGGGACAGTTCAGCAAAACCGGACAAATCCAGCCCCATATCAGCCATCTTTCACCCCCTGTTTACACAGCAGTTCCAGCCGGGTAAATTTCACATCCGGGATCACAACCTGAATATCGTAGACCTGACCGCGATATACCATCCGGCATGCAGGATGAATATCCGGCCGGTACCGCATCCATACACGAACAGTGATTTCTGACATTTCCGCTCCGGCGGTCAGCAGTTCCCGGCCACTGACGGGTCTGACTTCCGTATTCACAGCCGGGCCAATATCAACCCATAACTTCTCTCTCTGGCCAGACGGGAGTATTGTGATTTCAGCTCTCTGAAATACAACTATATGTCTCAGACGACCAGCCTGCATAATTTCATCCTTACGGCCTGCGCCGGTAATCTCTTAAATGGCGGTACAAAGAGTCCGGTAATGACTGCCCCTCCCGGTTTTCATACCAAAATCCGACCATCTGTTTTAATCTGAGCACTATATCCGCACTTAAAAACAAGGTATCAGGATCGTCTTTATCAGGTTTTTCCGGGGTAAGCTTTCTGTTAGTGACCCGCTCAACTTCTGATATGGCAGCACTCAAAAATTGCAGTAAAAGATCATTATCATGGTCACCATCGATATAGCATTGCCTTTTCAGCTCTTCAATTGTCGGTAATGGCATGAAACCCTCCGGAAAAGCGGCATCTCTGCCGCCGTAATTAATCAGCCTCCTGCACCTGCAGCTTTCAGTAATTTCACAGCATTACTGTCCACC
>NZ_WSPG01000072.1:0-1139 GCF_022819185.1 Morganella sp. HSTU-ASny43 | reverse complement strand
CCAACGGTACGGCCGCCTTCACGGATTGCGAAACGCAGACCATCGTCCATTGCGATTGGGTGGATCAGGGTGACGATCATTTTGATGTTGTCGCCCGGCATTACCATTTCAACGCCTTCCGGCAGTTCGATAGTACCTGTTACGTCTGTGGTACGGAAGTAGAACTGTGGACGGTAGCCTTTGAAGAATGGAGTATGACGACCACCTTCATCTTTGCTCAGAATATAAACTTCTGATTCAAATTTGGTGTGTGGTTTGATTGAACCTGGTTTAGCCAGAACCTGACCACGTTCGATTTCTTCACGCTTGGTACCACGCAGCAGAACACCGACGTTCTCACCGGCACGGCCTTCGTCCAGCAGTTTGCGGAACATTTCAACACCGGTACAGGTGGTTTTCGCAGTATCTTTGATACCCACGATTTCAACTTCCTCACCAACCTTGATGATACCGCGCTCAACACGACCGGTAACAACGGTACCACGGCCGGAGATTGAGAATACGTCTTCGATTGGCAGCAGGAACGGCTTGTCAATTGCACGCTCTGGCTCCGGGATGTAAGAATCCAGGAAACCTGCCAGTTCAACGATCTTAGCTTCCCACTCTGGCTCGCCTTCCAGTGCTTTCAGCGCTGAACCGCGAACGATTGGCGTGTCGTCGCCAGGGAAATCGTACTGAGACAGAAGTTCACGAACTTCCATTTCAACCAGTTCCAGCAGCTCTTCATCATCAACCATGTCACATTTGTTCAGGAATACGATGATGTAAGGAACGCCAACCTGACGACCTAACAGGATGTGCTCACGGGTCTGTGGCATAGGGCCATCAGTTGCAGCAACAACCAGGATAGCGCCGTCCATCTGTGCAGCACCGGTGATCATGTTTTTAACGTAGTCGGCGTGCCCCGGGCAGTCAACGTGCGCGTAGTGGCGAGTCGGAGTATCGTACTCTACGTGAGAAGTAGAGATGGTGATACCACGTGCTTTTTCTTCAGGCGCGTTATCGATCTGGTCGAATGCACGAGCGTTACCGCCGTAGGTTTTTGCCAGAACGGTGGTGATTGCAGCAGTCAGGGTAGTTTTACCGTGGTCAACGTGGCCGATAGTACCAACGTTAACGTGCGGTTTCGTACGTTCAAA
>NZ_WSPG01000071.1:0-1413 GCF_022819185.1 Morganella sp. HSTU-ASny43 | reverse complement strand
ACGTGATAAAAGAGACAGCGCACGTAAGCAGATTGCTGAGGGTATCGACCCTTGTGAACAGAAACGGATAAAGAAAGCTTTACCAGATGCTTCACAAAGCTTTGAAGCCATTGCCGGACTTTGGCATAAAAGCAACAAAACCTGGTCAGAATCCCACAGGGAAAAAACCTGGAAAAGCCTTCAGACCCATGTTTTCCCTTACATTGGTTCACGGGATATTACATCACTGAAAACACCTGATTTACTCATTCCGGTTAAAGCTGCTGAAGCAAAAGAGATTTATGAAGTAGCAGCCCGCCTTCAACAACGAATCTCCGCTATCATGCGATATGCCGCCCAGTCCGGGATCATTGATTATAATCCCGCTACCGATATGGCGGGGGCGCTGGCCACAGTTAAACGGCAGCACAGACCTGCATTGCCATTGAGTCGGATATCTGAGTTACTGGAACGTCTTGATACTTACCGGGGACAAATCATGACCAGACTGGCAACACAGCTTTCTTTGCTGATATTTATCCGCTCCAGTGAATTTCGCTTTGCCCGCTGGCCAGAGATAAATTTTGAGAAAGCTATGTGGACTATCCCTCCGGAACGAAAATCGATTGAAGGTGTAAAATTCTCTCATCGTGGCTCAAAAATGCGTACAGAGCACCTGGTACCACTTTCAACTCAGGCACTGGATATCCTGCGGGTGATTCACACTATCAGCGGTGAGCATGAATTAATTTTCACGGGTGATCACAATCCCTGGAAACCAATGAGTGAAAATACGGTAAATAATGCATTACGACTTATGGGATATGATACGAAAATTGATGTTTGTGGTCACGGCTTCAGAGCTATGGCCTGCAGTTCATTAATCGAATCAGGATTATGGTCAAGAGATGCTGTAGAACGTCAGATGAGCCATCAGGAACGTAATGGCGTACGTGCAGCTTATATTCACAAGGCGGAGTTTCTTGAAGAACGCAGGCTAATGCTGCAATGGTGGGCTGATTTTCTAGATGCTAACAGAGAACAAACTATTTCACCTTTTGATTATGCAAAAGTGAATAACCCAATGGATATTAATATGCAAAACTAATTTGTAGTGCGTACAGGTTTTCACCGCATAATAAGCAAAATTTTGCATGAGAAAGGATATAACTCGGCATGGATTGAGACTCAGCTTGCACATATCGATAAGAACGCGATCCGTGGTACGTATAATCATGCTCAGTATATGGATGGGCGAAGAGAAATGATGCAGTGGTATGCAGACTACATGGATGAATTGGAGGGTGGCTTGGATAATGTTGTTAATGTGAATTTTAAGTAATATTAAATAGCCATCTTTACGCCAAGACGTAAAGATGGCTATTGCGAGTGTTTTATTTTTTTATACATATAAAATAGGTAAAGCATCTAAGC
>NZ_WSPG01000070.1:0-1463 GCF_022819185.1 Morganella sp. HSTU-ASny43 | reverse complement strand
GTTGAACAGAGCAGGCTCAATGAGCTGAGCAAAAAATCGGAAGAGATTCAGTCAGCACTGAAGGCGGTCGAAAGTCAGCGTGATTTTCTTATTCGTCAGCAGTCTGCTGCCCAGAATAATATGCGTCATTCATTACTGATGGTGAATGCGGAGCATAGCGAATTTAACCGGATAATGTCTGCCGGAAATCAGATCCTGACTAACCGTCTGGCTCTGGTTAACAGCCCGATGCGTATCCCGGCAGCGCCTCTCAGCGAAAAACAGCAGGATTTCATTCAGAAATCAGAGCGGGACAAAGAACTGTCCGCACTGACAGGGGAAGCCCGTGTTACCCGGCAGGCTGAGTTTGCCGCAGATGATATCGGTCTGCTGAATAAACCCGAATTTGCCGATAACCGGCAGAAATACATTGATAATCAGGTGGCAGCCTACCGGAATCAGGAAAAGCTGAGTAAGGAACTGAAAGCGGGTAAAAGCGCCCAGAGTGCTTTCAATAAAGAGCAGAAAGAAGCGGAACGTCAGGCGGAGCAGTATGCCCGCAAAATGGCGGATCTGAGTGTGGCCACGGAGGTTCAGAAAGTCAGGGCCACGCAGGGGGAAAAAGCCGCAGAGCTGTATGCGGCTGCGCATGAGGCCGGTACCAAATGGACGGATGAGCAGCGAAAAGCGATCCGCGCATCCTCTGTTGCCCTGGCGGAGTGGACACAAAAGGCCGACGAGGCGGTCAGAAAGCAGCGTGAAATGGATGATGCGCTGAAAGCGATGCGTGACGATGCCCGGAAATTCAGTGACGAAGCGGAGCAAATTGATAAAACCCGTGGGATGGGCGGAAACCGGCGCAGTTTGTATGAAGAGCGTCAGCAGATTGATCGTGTTTATGCCCAATCGGATCAGGGAAAAAGTGCGACCGAAGCCTATAACCGGGAGATTGACGCGCTCAACCTGAAATATCAGAAAATAAAGGAAGTTCAGTCTGACTGGACCAGCGGGGTTACCCGGGGGATGGAAGACTGGGTTGCTGAGGCCGGAGACTATGCGGAGCAAACCGCATCTGCGGTACAGAGCGCCATGGGCGGTATGGTGAATAACATCACTGACATGCTGAACGGTAACAAAGCCAGCTGGCGCGACTGGTCAATAGATGTCCTTAAATCCATCCAGAAAATACTGGTCAACGCTGCCATCGTGAACAGCATTAAGTCCATGTCTGGTGTCGGTGGCTGGATTGGTGCTGTCGGTGACTTCCTGGGAGGTGCTGCGGCAAATGCCAAGGGCGGGGTTTATGACTCCCCGGGCCTGAGTGCGTACAGTAATCAGATAGTCAGCACCCCGACTTATTTTGCGTTTGCCAAAGGTGCCGGGCTGATGGGTGAGGCCGGACCGGAAGCGATTATGCCGTTAACACGGGCGGCGGATGGCTCTCTCGGTGTCCGGGCGATCGGCAGAAATCAGAATACCGGTTC